>NZ_DAOKZA010000001.1:0-129800 GCF_035325925.1 Azohydromonas sp.
TCGCTGGCGACCGCCTCATCATCACGACTCCGGCCGGCCGCGAAGAACGCGTACTCCCCAACCATGCCGCCATCCACACCGCCCTCCGCGAACACTTCAGCATCACCTTGCCCGACGATTGACGGGACGCGGGACATCCTGCACCGAGCCGTCGCGCGAGGCATCCGCGCCCCACTCATCCCTTTTGCCTCATCCCTCACCCTGATAGGATCACGGCCGGCCGGAGGGGAGACGCATGGCGATCACAACGCGGCAAGTAGTGCGGGAGGTCGAGCTGACCATCCCACGAGAGGGGCTGGCGCGGCTGCTCTCAGTCGTCGCCGGGCTGCTGCTCGTCGCCCACCTGCTCGTCTCGCTCAATCGCTACGTCTTCGGCCTGACCTTCTTCGCGGCCGACAACCTCTACGTCCTGTTCGATATGTGGGAGGAAGTCTCGATCCCGAGTTGGTACTCAGTCGCGCTGTTGCTCGTCGCGGCCGGCGTGCTGACAATCATCGCCAGCGGCACACGCGCGGCCAGCGACCCGTACGCGCGCCACTGGACGGCGCTGGCGGTCATCTTCCTGACGCTGTCGATCGACGACGCCGCCGACGTCCACGGCCACACCTCGTACACCCTGCGTGAGGTGTTCGACACCAGCGGCTTCCTCGCCTACGCCTGGATCATCCCGGCCGCGGCGCTGGTCGCGCTGGTCGGGCTGGCCTACCTGCGCTTCCTCCTGCACCTGCCGTCGCCGGTGCGCCGCCAATTCGTTATCGCCGCAGCCCTCTTCCTGGCCGGCGCGCTGCTGCTGGCGGCGATCGAGGGGCGCTACGACACCCAGCACGGGGTCGAGAACATGCCCTACCGGCTGATGGTCGGCGTCGAGGAGACGCTCGAGATGGCCGGCATCATCCTCTTCATCTCGACGCTGCTCGGCTATCTGGCGTCGATGGGGAAGGCCGTCCGCTTGCGGGTGCGGCCCGACTGACACGCACCGCTGCCGCGGCCAATAGCGCCAGCCCGAGAGCCCCGCTCAGCAGCGAGATCACGACGAGCCGCCCCTCCCCGTATCGCATCGCCGCGACGTCGAGCGTCACCTCTCCGTCCAGTACGTCCCCGGCCGCGACGACGATCGGCGAGTCGGCGATGTTCCAGAGCGCGTCGCGCAACGTCTCTGGCGAGGCGGCGTACTCGACGACGTAGCGGTCGAACGGCGCCAGCAACGGCAGCAGCGTCACGGCGATTTCGGCGACCGCGACGGCCGCAACACCCGCCACCGCCGCATACCGCCCCGCCCAAGCGCGTTCGACCACCTCGGCGGCCGGCAAGAGGAGCAGCGGCAGCAGCGGCGCCAGGAAGCGCGGTCCCCAGACGCCCCCGCCCCACCAGACGTAGTAGCGGCCATAGAGCAGCAGCGTCCCGGCCAGCATGCCGAGAATCACCAGGGCCGGCCCCGGATGCCGCCGGCCGAACCAGACCGCGCCGGCCAGCGCCAGCATGAGCGGCGCGTCGTACCAGAACACCCCGCGCCCGGGTGAGAGCAGCAGCCCCTCCAGCCCTGTCAGCAGCGGCGTCGTGTAGGCGCTCGCCTCCTCCCCGTAACCGCTGTCGAGCGGGCTGCCGAAGCGCGCCCAGTTGTAGGCGCCGATCCCGGCCAGCCAGAGCGCCACCGGCGCCCCCCAGGCCAGCAACGCCCGCGCCGCGCCGCGGGTCAACCCGCGCTCGCGCTGCCAGACCAGCCAGAGCAGCCACAGCCCCGGCGCGACCAGCGCGACCCCGATCGCGAGCTTCGTCGCCAGCGCCAGGCCGGCCGCGAAGCCGGAGAGCGCCAGCCAGGCAGGGGCCATCCCCGCCGACCTGGCACGCACCAGCCCGTAGACGACCGCCGTCAGGCACAACGCGGTCAGCGGCTCGCTGAGGAACGAGGCCGCGTAGTGGGCCAGCAGCGTGCCGAACGCCAGCAGCCCGGCCAAGACCAGCGCCGTCCGCTGCCGGTAGCCGAGCTCGACCGCCAGCAGGAAGAGCAATGCGACTGTCGCGCCACCGAACAGCGCGTTGACCAGGCTTGTGCCGTAGACCAGCGTCCCGGTCAGCTGGTTGCCATACGGGTCGATGCCGATGTCCAACGGCAGGACGTGCGAGATCAGGTACTCGGCGGCGACATAGGCGGGGAGCGCGACCAGCGACTGGCCGGTGCCGGAATTGGCGGACCGCCCCCCCCCGTCGCCCGGCGCGGGCACCCCGCGCGCCGGCCCCCGCCCTCCCCCCCCGGCGGCGCGGCCCCCGCGCGGGCCCCCCCCGCCCGGCCCAACGGGCGGGGCTACCGCCTGCTGCAGGCGTTCGCGCACCGGCGCCATCGCCTCGCCGTGCTCGATGCGCTGCAGCGCGATCTCGAACACGCGGCGCAGCTGCGCGTCGGTCACGGTGCGCGCGAACAGGTCGAGCAGGTCGCGGCGCAGCGCCTCCAGCGGCGGCTCGCCGGGCACCGGGTGGTGCATCGCCGAGGTCTGTTCGAGCGGCAGGTAGACGCGCTCCATCATCGCGTTGAACAGGTCGGCCTTGTCGGCGAAGTGCCAGTAGATCGCGCCGCGGGTGACGCCGGCGGCCTGCGCGACGTGCTGCAGCGTCGTGCGCGCGACGCCGCGCTCGTGGAACAGCCGCTCGGCGGCGTCGAGGATCGCAGCCCGGGTGGCCTGGGCTTCCTGCTTGGTGCGGCGGGCCATCGGCGCTGCGGTTGGAGGGAGCCGTCAACAAACATACATTCTCGTATGTATAAAATGCACGTCAAGCGCTGGCACGATCTCGTTTGTGCGGCGTCAAGCCGTTGCCCGACCCCCGACTTCCGCCCCCGGCGCCCGCGTTCAGCGCGGGCGCCCGCCGTGTGTGCTCACGACCATCGAGGTCCTCGCCGTGAACCATCCCGTGCCGCCCGTCGCCCCGCGTCGATCTGCGCTGCTGCTGGTGCTGCTGCTGGCCGCCTGTGGCGGTGGCACGTCGGGCGGCCCGCCGGGGGGTGGGGCACCGGCCGCGCCGCCCCCGCCGCCGGTCGGCGTGATCACGGTGCAGCCGCAGTCGGTGCCGCTGACCACCGAGCTGCCCGGGCGCGTCGAGCCGGTGCGCGTGGCGCAGGTGCGTGCACGTGTCACCGGCATCGTGCAGCGTCGCCTGTTCACCGAAGGCAGCGAGGTCAGGGCCGGGCAGCCACTGTTCCAGATCGACCCCGCGCCGTACCAGGCGGCGCTCGACAGCGCCCAGGCCACGCTGGCGCGCGCGCAGGCGGCGCTGGCCCAGGCCAGCGCCACGGCGCAGCGCTACCAGCCGCTGGCGCAGGCCAAGGCGGTCAGCGAGCAGCTGTACGCCGACGCGATGGCGGCGCGCCAGACCGCCGAGGCCGACGTCGCCGCGGCGCGCGCCGCGGTGCAGACGGCGCGCATCAACCTCGACTACGCGCGTGTCACCGCGCCGATCGCCGGACGCATCGGCCGCGCGCTGGTCACCGAGGGCGCGCTGGTCAGCGCCGCCGAGGCGACGCAACTGGCGCTGATCCAGCAGGTGGGCACGGTGTACGTGAACTTCACGCAGTCCAGCGCCGAGCTGCTGCGGCTGCGGCAGGCGCAGGCGGCGGGCCGGCTGCAGCGCCTGTCCGGCGACGCGGTGGCGGTGCGCGTGGTGCTCGACGACGGCAGCGAGCTGCCGCGCCCCGGGCGGCTGCTGTTCAGCGACCTGTCCGTCGACGCGACCTCAGGGCAGGTCACGCTGCGCGCCGAGGTGCCCAACGCCGACGGCCTGCTGCTGCCGGGCCAGTACGTGCGCGTTCGCCTGTCGCAGGCCGCGCTGCCCGACGGCATGCTGGTGCCGCAGCAGGCGGTGACGCGATCGCAGCAGGGCGACACCGTGCTCGTCGTCGGCGACGACAACAAGCCGCAACCGCGCCAGGTGACGGTCGCCGGCGCGCACGACGGTCGCTGGATCGTCACCGCGGGGCTGAAGGCCGGCGACCGCGTCGTCGTCGACGGTTTCCAGAAGATGTTCGTGCCGGGCGCCCCGGTGACGCCGGTGCCGTGGCAGCCGGCGGCGTCGGCTTCGGCGGCGGCGAGCGCCCCGGCCGCGGCGGCCAGCCGCTGAGCGGGAGCGGCGCATGGCCAGCTTCTTCATCGACCGGCCCATCTTCGCGTGGGTCATCGCGCTGTTCGTGATGGTGCTCGGCGGCGTGGCGATCACGCAGCTGCCGGTGTCGCAGTACCCGCCGGTGGCGCCGCCGTCGATCATCGTTTCGGCCACCTACCCGGGCGCGTCGGCGCAGACGCTCGAGGACAGCGTGCTCTCGGTCATCGAGCGCGAGATGAACGGCGCACCGGGGCTGATCTACATGGAGTCGGTGGCGCAGGCCAACGGCAGCGGCAGCATCACGCTGACCTTCGAGTCGGGCACCAACGCCGACCTGGCGCAGGTCGAGGTGCAGAACCGGCTGTCGCGCGCGACGCCGCGGCTGCCCTCGGTGGTGACGCAGCAGGGGGTGCGCGTCGACAAGGCGCGCGCGAACTTCCTGCTGTTCACGATCCTCAGTTCGAGCGACCCCGCGTGGAACCCGGTGCGCCTGGGCGACTACGCGTCGCGCAACGTGCTGCCTGAGCTGCAGCGCGTGCCCGGCGTCGGGCAGGCCCAGCTGTTCGGCACCGAGCAGGCGATGCGCATCTGGATCGACCCGGCGCGCCTGCTCGGCTTCGGCCTGTCGAGCGCCGACGTGGTCGCGGCGATCCGCGCGCAGAACGCGCAGGTCTCGGCGGGCAGCATCGGCGAGCTGCCCAACGTCGCCGGGCAGGCGATCACCGCGACGGTGGTCGTCGACGGGCAGCTCGCCAGCGTCGAGCAGTTCGGCAACGTGCTGCTGCGCGCCAACGCCGACGGCTCGAGCGTGCGGCTGAAGGACGTCGCGCGCGTCGAGCTCGGCGCGCAGTTCTACGCCACCACCGCGCGCCTGAACGGCCAGCCGTCGACCGGCATCGGCGTGCAGCTGTCGCCCACCGGCAATGCGCTGGCCACCGCCGACGCGGTCCGCGCGAAGATGGACGAACTGCAGCGCTACTTCCCGCCGGGCATGACGTACGCGATCCCGTACGACAGCTCGCGTTTCGTGCGCATCTCGATCAGTCAGGTGGCGATCACGCTGCTCGAGGCCGTGGGGCTGGTGTTCCTGGTGATGCTGCTGTTCCTGCAGAAGATCCGCTACACGATCATCCCGACGATCGTCGTGCCGGTGGCGCTGCTGGGCACCTTCGCGGTGCTGCTGGCGCTGGGCTTCTCGATCAACGTGCTGACGATGTTCGGCATGGTGCTGGTGATCGGCATCGTCGTCGACGACGCCATCGTCGTCGTCGAGAACGTCGAGCGCATCATGAACGAGGAGGGCCTGCCGCCGCGCGAGGCCACGCGCAAGGCGATGGGGCAGATCCAGGGCGCGATCATCGGCATCACCGTGGTGCTGATCTCGGTGTTCGTGCCGCTGGCCTTCTTCGCCGGCTCGGTGGGCAACATCTACCGCCAGTTCGCCGCGGTGATGGTGGCCTCGATCTCGTTCTCGGCGTTCATGGCGCTGTCGCTGACGCCGGCGCTGTGCGCGACGCTGCTCAAGCCGGTCGACCCCTCGCACGCGCACGCCACGCGCGCGCCGTTCGGCTGGTTCAACCGCGGCTTCCGCCGCACCGCCGGCGGCTACGGGGCGCTGGTCGAACGCATCCTGCCGCGCGCCGGGCGCATGCTGGTGATCTATGCGGTCATCGTCGGCGTGCTCGGCTGGGTCTACCTGCGCCTGCCCAACGCCTTCCTGCCGGCCGAGGACCAGGGCAACCTGATCGTCAGCGTGCAGCTGCCGCCGGGCGCGACGCAGGAGCGCACGCGCGTGGCGATGGAGCAGGTCGAGGCCTTCATGCTCGAGCAGCCCGAGGTGCAGAGCATGGTCGGCGTGCTCGGCTTCAGCTTCTCGGGGCAAGGGCAGAACGCGGCGCTCGCCTTCGTCACGCTGAAGGACTGGGCCGAGCGCGCCGATCCCGCGAACTCGGCGCAGGCGCTGGCCGGCCGCGCCTTCGGCGCGCTGATGGGCGTGCGCGACGCGTTCATCTTCCCGTTGAGCCCACCGCCGATCCCCGAGCTGGGCACCGCGTCGGGCTTCAACTTCCGGCTGCAGGACCGCGGCGGTCTCGGCCACGACGCGCTGGTGGGGGCGCGCAACCAGCTGCTGGGCATGGCGTCGCAGAGCCCGGTGCTGACGCAGGTGCGCCCCGACGGCCTCGAGGACGCGCCGCAGCTGCAGATCGACGTCGACCGCGACAAGGCCGCCGCGCTGGGCGTGGGATTCGACGCGGTCAACGCGACGATCGCCACCGCGCTCGGCTCGGCCTACGTCAACGACTTCCCGAACCGCGGCCGGCTGCAGCGCGTCGTCGTGCAGGCCGACGCGCCGGCGCGCATGCAGCCCGAGGACCTGCTGCGTCTGAACGCGGTCAACGCGCGCGGCCAGCCGGTGCCACTGTCGGCGTTCGCGACCACGCGCTGGGTCACCGGCGCGATGCAGACGGTGCGCTACAACGGCTACCCGGCGATGCGCATCGGCGGCAGCGCCGCGCCGGGCTACAGCACCGGCGACGCGATGGCCGAGATGGAGCGGCTGGCCGCGCAGCTGCCGCCGGGCTTCGGCTACGAGTGGACCGGCATCAGCCGCGAGGAGAAGATCGCCGGTGCGCAGGCCTTCGTGCTGTACGGCTTCGCGATCCTGGCGGTGTTCCTGTGCCTGGCCGCGCTGTACGAGAGCTGGGCCATTCCGCTGGCGGTGATCCTGGTGGTGCCGCTGGGCGTGCTCGGCGTGGTGCTCGCGACACTGGGCCGCGGCCTGGCCAACGACGTGTACTTCCAGGTCGGGCTGGTGACGATCATCGGGCTGTCGGCAAAGAACGCGATCCTGATCATCGAGTTCGCGAAGGACCTGCAGGCGCAGGGCAAGAGCGCGCTCGAGGCGGCGCTGGCCGCGGCGAAGCTGCGATTCCGCCCGATCGTGATGACCTCGATGGCGTTCACGCTGGGCGTGCTGCCGCTGTTCCTGGCCACCGGCGCGGGATCGGCGAGCCAGCGCGCGATCGGCACCGGCGTCGTCGGCGGCATGATCAGCGGCACGCTGCTGGCCGTGATCTTCGTGCCGGTGTTCTTCGTGGTCGTGCGACGGCTGTTCAAGCCCAGCGAGCGGCAGCTGCGCGCGTACCGCCACGAAAGCGAGAACCTCAACCTGCACGCGCCGCGGGAGGACCGATGATCAGACCCGCCCGAAGCGAGCGCGGTGCGGCCGTTGCGCGGTCGCGGACCGCGCTGGCCGGCGCGCTGGCGCTGGTGCTGGCCGGCTGTGCGCTGGCACCGGCCTACGAGCGCCCGAGCCCACCGGTGGCCGCGGCGTTCCCCGATCCGGCGCCGCCGGCCGCACCGGCGGCCACCCCCGCCGCCGAGATCGCCTGGCAGGACTACCTGCACGATGCGCGCACGCGCGCGCTGGTCCAGCTGGCGCTGGAGAACAACCGCGACCTGCGCGTCGCGGTGCTCAACGTCGAGCGCGCGCGTGCGCTGTTGGGCGTGCAGCAGGCCGACCGCCTGCCCAGCGTCGGCGTCGGTGGCACGGTCGACCGCAGCGCCGACGCGAGCCGCTACACCGTCGGCTTCGCGCTCGCCAGCTTCGAGCTCGACCTGTTCGGCCGCGTGCGCAGCCTCACCGACGCCGCCGCGTCGCGGCTGCTGGCCAGCGACGAGGGCCGCCGCGCGGCGCAGCTGAGCCTGGTCGCGGGGGTCGCGTCGGCCGAACTCGCGCTGCGCGCCGACGACGAGCTGCTCGCCGTCACCGAGGCGGTGCTCGCGTCGCGCGAGGCGTCGCTGTCGCTGGTGCGCACGCGTTTCGACGGTGGCGTCGCCGCCGAGCCCGAGCTGCGCGGTGCCGAGTCGCTGGTCGCCGCGGCGCGCGCCAACCTGCAGGCGCTGCGGCGCCAGCGCGCACAGGACCTCAACGCGCTGGTGCTGCTCGTCGGCCGGCCGCTGCCCGACGATCTGCCGGCGCCGCGGTCGCTGGCCGAGCACCGCTTTGCCGACCTGCCGGCCGGGCTGCCGTCGCAGGTGCTGCTGCAGCGCCCCGACGTGCGCGCCGCCGAGCAGCAGCTGATCGCCGCGCACGCCGACATCGGTGCCGCGCGCGCGGCCTTCTTCCCGCGCATCACGCTCACCGGCAGCGTCGGCACCGCGAGCACCGAGCTGTCGGGGCTGTTCGGCAACACCGCATGGAGCTTCGGCGGGCAACTGCTGCAGCCGCTGTTCGACGCCGGGCGCAACGAGGCGACCCTGGCGGCGACGCGGGCCGCGCGCGAGATCGCGCTGGCGCAGTACGACAGCGCGATCCAGACCGCGTTCCGCGAGGTCGCCGACGCGCTGGCCGCGCGCGCGACGCTGGGCGCGCAGCGCGAGGCGCTGCAGGATCAGGCGCGCGCCGAGGCGCAGCGCCTGGCGCTGACCGAGATGCTGCTGTCGCACGGCGCGGCCAGCGCGCTCGAGCGGCTCGACGCCGAGCGCGCGACGCTGGCGGCGCGGCAGGCGGTGGTGCAGGCGCTGCTGGCCGAGCGGCAGAACGCACTGCTGCTGTACCGCGTGCTCGGCGGCGGGGCACTCGCGCCGCTGCCGGCGCCGTCGCCGCGCTGAACGCGCGCCGCGCACGCCGCGGCTGAGGTTCGCCCGGTGCGGTGTGGCGGGCAGCCGGGGCATCGACGGCTTCCGGGGGCGTGGTGACGCCGCATCGTGCGCAGCCGCGCGCGGCCACTGCGCGACGCACCGCGGGCCGGCCGTGCCGCAGAGTCCGGGCAGGCCCGACAATCGCGCACTTCGTCCCACCGCTGCCCATGAGCAAGACGCACATCCACCGGGTCGACGTGCACTTCGGCGACTGCGACCCCGCCGGCATCGTGTTCTTCCCGAACTTCTCGCGCTGGATGGACGAGGCGTCGCTGGCGTTCTTCATGGCCTGCGGCGTGCCGCCGTGGCGCGAGCTGAACAAGACGCGTGGCATCGTCGGCACGCCGCTGCTCGAGATCCACACGCGCTTCTTCAAGCCGGCGACCTACGGCCAGACGATCGAGGTGCACACCTCGATCGAGTCGTGGGCGGCCAAGACCTTCCGTCACCGCCACGTCGTGCGCCGCGGCGCCGACGTGCTGTGCGAGGGCGCCGAGGTGCGCGCCTTCGTGATGCGCGACCCCGACGACGCGGACCGCATCCGCGCGATCCCGATCCCCGAAGACATCAAGGCGCTGTGCACCTGAGCGCCCCCGCGCCCGGTCCGCGCCCCGGGCGGCTCAGGCACGACGTGGTCCGGTTGCCCGGGCTGCGTCGGCACGGCCGCGGCCGCGCCGCGCGACGCTACGCCGCCCGGCGTGCACGCGCGGCCAGCGCCTGCGTCACGGCGGCCTCCAGCGTGGCCACCGTGCGCTCGACGTGCTGCAGCTTGTCCAGGCCGAACAATCCGATGCGGAAGCTGCGGAAGTCGGGCCCCTCGTCGCATTGCAGCGGCACGCCCGAGGCGGTCTGCAGGCCCAGCGCCGCGAAGGCCTGCGCGCTGGCGAAGCCCAGGTCGTCGGTGTAGCTGACGACCACGCCCGGCGCCTGGAAACCCGGCGCAGCGACGCTGGGCAGCCCGCGGTTCTCGAGCACCGTGCGCACGCGCTGGCCCAGCGTGGCCTGCTGGCGGCGCAGCGTCTCGAAGCCGATCGCGCGCGTCTCGTGCATCACGTCGCGCGTGCGCGCCAGCGCGTCGGTGGGCATCGTCGTGTGGTAAGCGTGGCTGCCGGACTTGTAGGTGTCCATGATCTGCAACCACTTCTTCAGGTCGCACGCGAAGCTGGTGCTGGTGGTGCCGTCGATCGCGGCGCGCGCGCGTTCGGACAGCATCACGAAGGCGCAGCCGGGCGAGCCGGTCCAGCCCTTCTGCGGGGCGCTGACCAGCACGTCGACGCCGGTGGCGCGCAAGTCGACCCACATCGCGCCCGAGGCGATGCAGTCGAGCACGAACAGCCCGCCCGCGGCGTGCACCGCGTCGGCGACGGCGCGCAGGTAGTCGTCGGGCAGGATCATGCCGGCCGCGGTCTCGACGTGCGGCGCGAACACCAGCGCCGGGCGCTCGCGCGCGATCGTCGCGACGACCTCGTCGACGGGCGCCGGCGCCCACGGCGCCCGCGCACCGGGCTCGACGCGGCGCGCCTTGAGCACGATCTCCTGCGACGGGATCGCCCCCATCTCGAAGATCTGCGTCCAGCGGTAGCTGAACCAGCCGTTGCGGATCACCAGGCACTTGCGGCCGGTGGCGAACTGGCGCGCCACCGCCTCCATGCCGAACGTGCCGCTGCCGGGCACCACGGCGCAGGCGTGCGCACCGTAGACCTGCTCGAGCACCTCGGCGATGTCGCGCATCACGCCGCCGAAGCGGCGCGACATGTGGTTCAGCGCGCGGTCGGTGTAGACGACCGAATACTCGAGCAGTCCGTCGGGGTCGACGTCGGGCAGCAGGCCGGGCATGGGGATCTCCGCAGGATGCGGGCGGTGCGCGCGCTGGCGCAGCCGCCGCGTGGGTTGACGCTCAGGTTAGCACCGTCGCGCCGGACCTTCCGCGGGTCGGGGCATCGCTTCAGGGGGGCTCGCCGAGCCGCGCGGCGCCGTGCACCTGTCGCGGCGCCGGCGGGCCGCGCGAGCCCTGCGCACCGGGGCACTACACCCGCTTCATCAGGCGCAGCATCTTGTGCGCCAGCGGGCGGTACGGCGGCAGGAACAGCGACATCGCGTTGAGCTTGGCCTGCCAGACCACCGGCTTGAGCTTGCTGAAGGTCTCGAAGCCCCAGCGCCCGTGGTAGTGGCCCATGCCCGAGTGGCCGACGCCGCCGAACGGCAGTTCGTACTGTGCGACGTGCAGCAGCGTGTCGTTGACGGTGACGCCGCCGGCATGCGTGCGCTCGAGCGCACGGCGCGTGCGTGCGCGGTCGTCGTCGAACCAGTACAGCGCCAGCGGGCGCGGCCCGGCGTTGACGTGGGCGATGGCCTCGTCGACCTCGTCGTACGCCAGCACCGGCAGCACCGGGCCGAAGATCTCGTCGGTCATCAGCGCGTTGTCGGCCGGTGCGCCGTGCAGCAGCACCGGCGCCAGCCGGTGGCCGGCGTCGTCGCGTGCGGCGCCGGCGAACAGGACGTCGGCGCGTGCGCCGCGCGCCAGCGCGTCGTCGAGCCCCTGCGTCAGCCGCCGGTACTGGCGCATGTCGACGACGCTGCAGTAGTGCGCGTCGGCCAGCCCCTGCGGGTACAGGCGTTGCGCCGTCTCGCGCGCGGCGGCGACGAACGGCTCGACCGCCTCGCGCGGCAGCAGCACGTAGTCGGGGGCGATGCAGGTCTGGCCCGCGTTGAGCAGCTTGCCCACCAGGATGCGTTCGGCGGCCTTGGCCAGCGGGTAGCCCGGCGCGACGACGGTGGGCGACTTGCCGCCCAGTTCCAGCGTCACCGGCGTCAGGTTCTGCGCGGCCGCGGCCATCACCTTGCGCCCGACCGCGGTCGAGCCGGTGAACAGCAGGTGGTCGAAGGGCAGCGCGGCGAACTGCGCCGCCACGTCGGCCGCGCCGGTGACCACGTCGACCTCGTCCGGCGCGTAGGCCTGCGCGCACAGCGCCGCGAACAGTTCGGAGAAGCGCGGGGTGTACTCGCTCATCTTCACCATCACGCGGTTGCCGGCGGCGATCGCCGCGACCATCGGCGCGACCGCGAGGAACAGCGGGTAGTTCCACGGCACGATGATGCCGACCACGCCCAGCGGTTGCGGCAGCACCTGCGCGCCGGCGGGCAGGAACCACTTGGCCACCGGGGCGCGCTGCGGTTTCATCCAGCCGCGGCCCTCGCGCAGCGCGACCTTGACCTCCTCGAGGCTGGGCCACAGCTCGGCCAGGTCGGTCTCGAAGCGCGGGCGGCCGGCGAAGTCGGCGTCGATCGCCTTCGCGAACTCGGCCTCGTGGCGTGCCACCATGCGCTGCAGCTTGCGCAGGCGCTGCGCGCGCGTCGGCCAGTCGGGGTAGGGCTCGACGGTGAACGCGCTGCGCTGGGCCTCGAAGCGCTGGACCAAGCCGGTGGGGGCATCGACGATGTTCATGCGCGCATCGTAGTCGGCGCCGGGGCGCCGGATTGGAGCCACCGCTCCAGTCCGGCGGCAGCGCCGCGCGCCTTCGGGGGGCCGTGCGGCCGGGCCGGTAGCGTGGGCAGAGGGCCGCGCATCCGGGCAAGTCCCGATCGAACTGCCTTGCGTCAAGACGCCCGTGCCGAATATCATCTACCGACCGTTTGGTCGAATCAATTCGAAACACGACGGCGTGCGATGAGCCCGCACCCGGATGTGTCCGGTCGCGCTCGCCGCGAGACCTGTGACCGCCCCCTGCACCCCCTCCGAGGAGCCGATGCCCCCGCCCAGCCCGCAGCAGATCGCCGACCGCGTGCGCGAAGGCATGCTGGCCAACGACCGCGCGACGAAGGCGCTCGGCATGGAGGTGCTCGAGGTCGGCCCCGGCCGCGCGGTGCTGCGCATGACGGTGCGCGACGACATGCTCAACGGGCACGACATCTGCCACGGCGGGCTGATCGCCACGCTGGCCGACTCGTCGTTCGCCTACGCCTGCAACTCGTACGACGAGCTGACGGTCGCTTCGGGCTTCGCGATCGACCTGCTCGCCCCCGGGCGCCCGGGCGACGTGCTGACCGCCACCTGCGTGGAGGTCTCGCGCAGCGGGCGCACCGGGCTGTACGACGCCGAGGTGCGCAACCAGCGCGGCGAGCGCGTCGCGATGTTCCGCGGCCGCTCGTACACCGCGAAGGGTCGTCCTGCCGTCCCCGCGGCGCGCTGAGCGCGATCGCCCACCACCGAGGAGAGCCGCCGATGCCCGTCAAGCAGCCCGCCCCCGGCGACCTCGAGCCGATCGAGACCGCCAGCCGCGACGAACTGCAGGCCGTGCAGTTGCAGCGCCTGCAGCGCACGCTGCAGCGCGCCTACGAGAACGTGCCGCACTACAAGGCCGCGTTCGACGCGCGGGGCGTGCACCCGTCGGACTGCAAGTCGCTCGCCGACCTGGCGCAGTTCCCGTTCACCACGAAGAAGGACCTGCGCGACCACTACCCGTTCGGCATGTTCGCGGTGCCGCGCGAGCAGGTGGTGCGCGTGCACGCCAGCAGCGGCACCACCGGCAAGCCCACGGTCGTGGGTTACACGCAGCGCGACATCGACACCTGGGCCGACCTGGTCGCGCGCTCGATCCGCGCCAGCGGCGGGCGACGGGGCGACATCGTCCATGTCGCGTACGGCTACGGGCTGTTCACCGGCGGGCTGGGCGCACACTACGGCGCCGAGCGGCTGGGCTGCACCGTGATCCCGATGTCCGGCGGCCAGACCGAGAAGCAGGTGCAGCTGATCGCCGACTTCCGCCCCGACATCATCATGGTCACGCCCAGCTACATGCAGGTGATCATCGAGGAGATGGAGCGCCAGGGCCTCGACCCGCGCGCGTCGTCGCTCAAGGTCGGCATTTTCGGCGCCGAGCCCTGGACCGAGGCGATGCGCCACGACATCGAGGTGCGCGCGGGCATCGACGCGGTCGACATCTACGGTCTGTCCGAGGTCATGGGCCCGGGCGTGGCCAACGAGTGCATCGAGGCCAAGGACGGCCCGGTGATCTGGGAGGACCACTTCTACCCCGAGATCATCGACCCCGACACCGGCCGCGTGCTGAGCGACGGCGAGGAGGGCGAGCTCGTCTTCACGACGCTGACCAAGGAGGCGCTGCCGGTGATCCGCTACCGCACGCGCGACCTCACGCGGCTGCTGCCGCCGACCGCGCGCAGCATGCGTCGCATGGGCAAGATCGTCGGGCGCAGCGACGACATGCTGATCATCCGCGGCGTCAACGTGTTCCCGACGCAGATCGAGGAACTGGTGCTGCAGCACGGCGCGCTGTCGGGGCAGTACCAGCTCGTCGTCACCCGCTCCGGCCTGCTCGACGAGCTGCAGGTGCTCGTCGAGCTGCTGCCGCAGCACCTGAACGCCGAGCGCGACGCGATCGGCCGCGAACTGCAGCACCGCATCAAGACGCTGATCGGCGTGACCGCCACCGTCAGCGTCGGCGCACCCGACTCGATCGAGCGCACGCTGGTCGGCAAGGCGCGGCGGGTGATCGACAAGAGGCCGAGATGACCCACCCCCGTAGCGCCTTCGGCGCTTCCCGCTCAGGCCATGCAGGGGCCCTGTCGGCCCCCGTGGGGAGCCGCCAGCGGACCGGCAAAGCCGGATCCGCGGCGGCCGCTTGAACCGTCCGCATTGCAGGAGGCTGCATGTACACCCAAGCCATGGATGTCGAAGGTGCCGAGAAGGCCAAGGCGGTCACGACGCTCGAGGAGGCCGAGCTGATGCAGCGCTTCGACGCGCGCATCGACGACGGCGGCTTCATCGAGGCCAAGGACTGGATGCCCGAGCACTACCGCAAGACGCTGGTGCGCCAGATCAGCCAGCACGCGCACAGCGAGATCGTCGGCATGCTGCCCGAGGGCAACTGGATCACGCGCGCCCCCACGCTCAAGCGCAAGGCGATCCTGCTGGCCAAGGTGCAGGACGAGGGCGGCCACGGCCTGTACCTCTACGCCGCCGCCGAGACGCTGGGCACCAGCCGCGACCAGTTGCTCGACGCGCTGCACACCGGCAAGGCCAAGTACAGCAGCATCTTCAACTACCCGACGCTGACCTGGGCCGACGTCGGCGTGATCGGCTGGCTGGTCGACGGCGCGGCGATCATGAACCAGGTGCCACTGTGCCGCTGCTCGTACGCGCCCTATGCGCGCGCGATGATCCGCATCTGCCGCGAGGAGAGCTTCCACCAGCGCCAGGGCTACGACGCGCTGCTCGTGATGATGCAGCAGGGCACCGACGCGCAGAGGGCGATGGTGCAGGACGCCGTGAACCGCTGGTGGTGGCCCAGCCTGATGATGTTCGGCCCACCCGACAGCGAGAGCGTGCACAGCGCGCAGAGCATGCGCTGGGGCATCAAGCGCATCAGCAACGACGACCTGCGGCAGAAGTTCGTCGACGCGACGGTGCAGCAGGCGCAGGTGCTCGGCGTCACGCTGCCCGACCCAGCGCTGAAGTGGAACGAGCAGCGCGGGCACTGGGACTTCGGCGCGATCGACTGGGACGAGTTCTGGCGCGTCGTCGGCGGCGACGGGCCCTGCAACCGCGAGCGCCTGGCCGACCGCGTCAAGGCCTGGGACGACGGCGCCTGGGTGCGCGAGGCGGCGCTGGCGCACGCCGCGAAGCGGGCCGCGCGCGAGCGCCGGGCCGCGTGAGCCGAGGAGGCCGAGATGAGCGAGCAAGCCACACCCAATGAATGGCCGCTGTGGGAAGTCTTCGTGCGCACCCGCGCGGGGCTGGACCACAAGCACTGCGGCAGCCTGCACGCTGCCGACGCACGCCAGGCGATCCAGCTCGCGCGCGACGTGTACACGCGCCGGCAGGAGGGATCGAGCATCTGGGTCGTGAAGAGCGACCAGATCATCGCCAGCGACCCCGGCGACAAGGACATGTTCTTCGACCCGATGGAGGACAAGGTCTACCGCCACCCGACCTTCTACAAGCTGCCGACTGAAGTCGACCACATGTGAGGCACCGGGCATGAGCGCGTCGATCTCGATCCACTGGACCCCCGCGGTGCGCTACCTGCTGCGCCTGGCGGACACCTGCCTGATCTCGGGCCAGCGTCTGGCCGAGTGGTGCGGCCACGCGCCGGTGCTCGAGGAAGACATCGCGCTGACCAACATGGCGCTCGACCTGGTGGGTCAGTCGCGCGCGCTGCTGACGCTGGCCGGCCAGGTCGAGGGCCGTGGCCGCGACCGGGTCTTCGACGAGGACCAACTCGCGTTCCTGCGCGACGAGCGCGACTACCTGAACCCGACGCTGGTCGAGCTGCCGAATGGTACGGGCAAGCCGGGCGACTTCGCGCTGACCATCGTGCGCAGCGCGATGGTGTCGACGTACCTGAAGCTGTGGTGGCAGCGGCTCGCCGATTCGAGCGAACCCGAGCTGGCCGCGATCGCCGGCAAGGCGCTCAAGGAGGCGCGTTACCACCAGCAGCACGCCGGCGACTGGCTCGCGCGGCTGGGCGACGGCACCGACGAGTCGCGCCGGCGCACCGAGGCGGCACTGGCGAAGCTGTGGCCGTACCACGCCGAGTTGTTCGACGCCGACGAGGTCGACGCCGCAGCGCAGGCCAGCGGCCTGGGTCCGAGCGTGGCCGAGCTGAAGGCGCCGTGGCTGGCCGAGGTGCGCGCGCTGCTCGACGAGGCGACGCTGGCGATGCCACCCGACAGCAAGTTCGTCAGCACCGGCCGCCGCGGCGTGCACAGCGAACACATGGGCTACATCCTGGCCGACCTGCAGTACCTGCAGCGCGCCTACCCGGGCGGGGCCTGGTGATGGCGCAGGCGGCGCTCGACCGCGTCGACGCCGCGTGGCGCACGCTCGACGGCGTGCCCGACCCCGAGGTGCCGGCGCTGTCGGTGCGCGACCTCGGCATCGTGCGCGACGTCGTCGACCACGGCGACTCGCTCGAGGTGGTGCTGACGCCGACGTACTCGGGCTGTCCGGCCACCGAGGTCATCGAGAAGAGCGTCGTCGACGCGCTGGTCGCGGCGGGCCTCGGCCCGGTGCGCGCGACGACGCGACGTGCGCCGGCGTGGACCACCGACTGGATCAGCGAGGCCGGGCGGCGCAAGCTGCGCGAGTACGGCATCGCGCCGCCCACCGGCACCGCCGCGGTCGCCGGCGAGGCGCCGATCCGCGTCGTGCGCCGCGACGCCGTGACCGCGCTTGAGTGCCCGCGCTGCGGCAGCACGCACACCGAACGCCTGTCGGCCTTCGGCTCGACCGCGTGCAAGGCGCTGTGGCGCTGTCTCGACTGCCGCGAACCCTTCGAGCACTTCAAGCCGATATGAGCCACCCCCAGAAGCGCCTTTGGCCGCGCCAGCCGGCCGGCGAAGCCGGGTCGGCGGCGGCGGCCTGAGCACCTCGTGGCCTGCGGCGCGGATCGCGTTCAGCCCGGTGGAACCCACGACATGAGCACACCTCTGTTTCATTCCCTCCGCGTCAAGCGCATCGAGCCCGACACGCCCGAGGCGGTGATCGTCACGTTCGAGGTGCCGCCCGACCTGCGCGAGGTGTTCGGCTTCACGCAGGGCCAGTACCTGACGCTGCGCGCCACCGTCGACGGGCAGGACCTGCGGCGCTCGTACTCGATCTGCGCCGGCGTCGACGACGCCGAACTGCGCGTGGGCGTGCGCAAGGTGCGCGGCGGCGTCTTCTCGAACTGGATCAACAGCCAGCTGCGCCCCGGCGACAGCGTGCAGGTGATGGCGCCGCAGGGGCGCTTCTTCGTGCCGATCGAGCCCCACGCGAAGCGCCACCACCTGGGCGTCGCCGGCGGCAGCGGCATCACGCCGATCCTGTCGATCATGAAGACCGTGCTGGCGCGCGAGCCGAAGTCGCGCTTCACGCTGATCTACGGCAACCGGTCGCTGGCCTCGACGATGTTCAAGGAGGAGCTCGAGGACCTGAAGAACGCGTACATGGCGCGGCTGTCGCTGCAGCACGTGTTCTCCGACGAGCCGACCGACGCGCCGATCAGCCACGGCCTTCTCGACCGCGACAAGGTCGGCGAGTTCCTGCGCACGCTGGTGCCGCCGGCCGAGATCGACCACGCTTACGTCTGCGGCCCGTTCCAGATGAACGACGAGGCGCAGGCGGCGCTGCTCGCCGCCGGGGTGCCCGAACAGCGCGTGCACGTCGAGCGCTTCGGCGTCGCCCCCACCGAAGCCGGCCGGGTCGACGCCGTCGTGCACGAGGCGCGGCCCGGCGACGCCGAGCGCTCGCGCGTGGTCATCGTGCGCGACGGACTGAGACGCGAGATCGAGTTCCGGCGCGAGCAGCCGAGCATCCTCGACGCGGCGGCCGCCGCCGGGCTCGAGGTGCCGTTCTCGTGCACCTCGGGCGTGTGCGGTACCTGCCGCGCCAAGCTGATCGAGGGCGAGGTGCGCATGGACCGCAACTTCGCGCTCGACAAGGCCGACCTCGCCGCCGGCTTCGTGCTGACCTGCCAGTCGCACCCGCTGACCGAGCGGGTGGTGCTGAGCTTCGACGAACGCTGATGGCCCGCGGGCGCGCCGCCGGATACGACGACCAGCGCGAGGCGATCCTCGCGCACGCGGCCGAGCTGTTCGCGCACCGCGGCTACGCGGGCACGACGATGAACGACATCGCCGACGCCTGCGGGCTGTCGAAGGCCACGCTGTACCACTACTTCCGCGACAAGCATGCGCTGCTGGTGTCGATCTGCGAGGGCCACGTGCTGACGCTGCGCGCGCTGGCCGACGAGATCGGCGCGCAGCAGCTCGACCCCGAGCCGAAGCTGCGCGCGCTGATCCACCGCATCGTGGCCGCCTACACCGGTGCGCAGCACGCGCACCGCGTGCTCACCGACGACGTGCGCTTCCTCGACGCCGACGACCGCGAGCGCGTGCTGGGCACCGAACGTGCGCTGGTCGCCGCCGTGGCGCGCACGGTGGCGGCGATGCGCCCCGACCTGGCCGACGCCGCGCTGGCCAAGCCGCTGACGATGCTGCTGTTCGGCATGGTCAACTGGATGTTCACCTGGTTCCGCGCCGGCGGCACGCTCGACCACGAGACGTTCGCGCCGATCGTCGCCGACCTGTTCGTCGGCGGGCTGCGGGCCACGCACGCGCCCGCCCCTGAACTTGACGCGTTTCAAGAGATGCGGGCGCTGCGTGCCTGACAATCGCGTGCTTTTCCACCCCCACGTCACAAGGAGACAGACGATGAGATGGATCAAGACCCTGCTGGCCACCGCGGTGGCGGCAGCGAGCTTCGCCGCCGTGGCCGACATCACGGTCGGCGTCACGGTGTCGGCCACCGGGCCGGCGGCGTCGCTGGGCATCCCCGAGAAGAACACGCTCGAGCTGATGCCCAAGGAGATCGGCGGCCAGAAGGTCAACTACATCCTGCTCGACGACGCGTCCGACACCACGACCGCGGTCAACAACACGCGCAAGCTGATCACCGAGCACAAGGTCGACGTGGTCATCGGCTCGACGATCACGCCGGCGTCGCTGGCGATGGTCGACGTCGTCGCCGAGGCGCAGACGCCGATGATCTCGATGGCCGCCTCGGCGCGCATCGTCGAACCGGTCGACGCGAAGAAGCGCTGGGTCTTCAAGACGCCGCAGAACGACATCATGATGGCGCTGGCGATCGCCACGCACATGGCGGCCAATGGCGTCAAGTCGGTGGGCTTCATCGGCTTCGCCGACGCCTACGGCGAAGGCTGGTGGCAGGAGTTCCAGAAGGCCGGGGCGCTGAAGTCGCTGCAGCTGGTGGCCAGCGAGCGCTACAACCGCAACGACACCTCGGTCACCGGCCAGGTGCTCAAGCTCATCGCGGCCAAGCCCGACGCGGTGCTGATCGCCGGCTCGGGCACGCCGGCGGCGCTGCCGCAGAAGGCGCTCAAGGAGCGCGGCTACGCGGGCAAGATCTACCAGACGCACGGCGTGGCGAACAACGACTTCCTGCGCGTCGGCGGCAAGGACGTCGAGGGCACGATCCTGCCGTCGGGCCCGATGCTGGTGGCCGCGCAGCTGCCCGACAGCCACCCGGCGAAGAAGAGCGCGCTCGAGTACGTGACCAAGTACGAGGCGGTGCACGGCAAGGGGTCCGCGTCGACCTTCGGCGGCCACGCCTGGGACGCCGGGCTGCTGATGCAGCGCGCCGCCGCCGAGGCACTGAAGAAGGCGCAGCCCGGCACGCCGGCGTTCCGCAGCGCGCTGCGCGACGCGCTCGAGGGCGTCACCAACCTGCCCGGGGCGCACGGCATCTTCAATATGTCGCCGAACGACCACAACGGCCTCGACCAGCGCGGCAGCGTGATGGTCACGATCCAGAACGGCGCCTGGAAGTACCTCGGCCAGTAAGCGGCCGCTGGCGCATCGCCCGGGCGCCGCCGCGCGCGGCGTCCCGGACGTAATCACCCGAGCGGGGGCTGCGGCCCCCGCGCGACGGATCCCGCATGGACCTTCAGATCGCCCTGCTGCTGGGGCAGGACGGCATCGTCAACGGTGCCATCTACGCATTGCTCGCGCTGACCCTGGTGCTGGTGTTCTCGGTCACGCGCGTGATCTTCATCCCGCAGGGCGAACTGGTCGCCTTCGGGGCGCTGACGCTCGCCGCGATGCAACTGGGCAAGACGCCGCCCACGCTGTGGCTCGCGCTGGCGCTGGGCGCGGTGGCGATCGCCGCCGAGGTCTGGCGCGGCGCGCGCGGGCGCACCGTCGACTGGGGCGGCACGCTGCTGTGGTGCGCGGTGCTGCCGCTGGCTGCGCTGGGCTGGGCGCTGCTCGCGCCGCCGACGTCGATGCCGGCGCAGGTGGCGCTGACGCTGCTGATCTGCACGCCGATCGGCCCGCTTCTGTACCGGCTGGCGTACCGGCCGCTGGCGCACGCGACGGTGCTGATGCTGCTCATCGTCTCGGTGGCGCTGCACGGCGTGATGATGGGGCTGGGGCTGTGGTTCTTCGGCGCCGAGGGCTCGCGCACGCCGGCGTTCTCCGACGCGCGCTTCGACCTGGCCGGGATCCCGTTCACCGGACAGGCGCTGGTGGTGATGGGCGTGACCGCCGCGCTGATGGCGCTGATGTTCCTGTTCTTCGAGCGCTCGATCGTCGGCAAGGCGCTGCGTGCCACCGCGATGAACCGCACCGGCGCGCGGCTGATGGGCATCCCCACCGAGCTGGCCGGCGACCTGAGCTTCGCGCTGGCGGCGCTGATCGGCGCCGTCTCGGGGCTGCTGATCGCGCCGATCACGACGATCTACTTCGACACCGGCTTCCTGATCGGCCTGAAGGGTTTCGTCGCCGCGATCATCGGCGCGCTGGCCAGCTACCCGCTGGCGGTGGCCGGCGCACTGCTCGTCGGGCTGCTCGAGGCGTTCTCGTCGTTCTGGGCCAGCGCGTTCAAGGAAGTCATCGTGTTCACGCTGATCATCCCGGTGCTGTGGTGGCGCTCGCTGCACACGCACCACGTCGAGGAGGACGAATGAGCGCGCGCGCCGCTGCCGCAGGGGTGCGCCGATGAGTCCGCGCGTGCTGTCGGTGGCCTTCGCGCTGGCGGTGTTCGCCGGCTTCGCGACGCTGTCGGACTTCCAGGTCTCGCTGCTGTCGAACATCGGCCAGTACGCGCTGGTGGCCATCGGGCTGGTCATGCTCACCGGCGTGGCCGGGATGACCTCGTTCGGGCAGGCGGCCTTCGTCGGGCTCGGCGCCTACGGCACCGCGCTGGTCGGCACCGCCGGCGCGCAGGCGCTGGGGCTGGGCGGATCGACGCTGCTGCCGTGGCTGGGGCTCGCGGTGGGGCTGGCGCTGACCGCGCTGGTGGCCTGGCTGCTCGGCGTGGTGACGCTGCGCCTGTCGGGCCACTTCCTGCCGCTGGGCACGATCGCCTGGGGCCTGAGCCTGTACTTCGTGTTCGGCAATCTCGACGTGCTCGGCGGCCACACCGGCATGGGCGGCATCCCGTCGATCGAGCTGCCGGGGCTGTCGCTGGCGTCGCCGCGCGCGCTGGGCGTGCTGGTGTGGCTGGTGGTGTTCGCCGCGCTGTGGGCGATGTCCAACCTGCTCGACTCGCGCGAGGGCCGGGCGATCCGCGCGCTCAAGAGCGGTCGCGTGATGGCCGAGTCGATGGGCGTGGATACCGGCCGCTACCGGCTCAAGGTGTTCGTGCTCGCGGCGCTGCTGGCCGGCCTGTCGGGCTGGCTCTACGCGCACCAGCAGCGCTTCCTGAACCCGACGCCGTTCAACCTGAACATCGGCATCGAGTACCTGTTCATGGCCGTGGTCGGCGGCGCCGGCCACCTGTGGGGCGCGCTGCTCGGCGCCGCGCTGCTGACGCTGCTCAAGCAGGAGCTGCAGGACGTGCTGCCGCAGCTGCTGGGCGCCAGCGGCTCGTTCGAGGTGATCGTGTTCGGCCTGCTGATGATGCTGGTGCTGCAGCGCTACGCCGACGGCCTGTGGCCGACGCTGGCGCGGCTGTCGCGGCGCTGGGTTCGCGCCGGCACCGCGGCGCGCGGCGCGGGCGGCGGGGCGCTCGCGCCACGCGCGCTGCCGCAGCGCGGTGACGTGGTGCTGACCGCGCGACAGGTCAGCAAGCGCTTCGGCGGCCTGGTGGCCAACGATCGCGTCGACCTCGACCTGCACGCCGGCGAGGTGCACGCGCTGATCGGCCCGAACGGCGCCGGCAAGAGCACCTTCTTCAACATGATCTCCGGCGTCGACGACCCGACCGAGGGCCAGGTCACGCTGCTGGGCCGCGAGATGGTCAAGCAGCCGTCGCGCGCCTTCGCCGCGCTCGGGCTGGGGCGCACGTTCCAGCACGTGCGGCTGCTGCGCGAGCGCAGCGTGCTCGACAACGTCGCGCTCGGCGCGCACCTGCGCGGACGGCGCGGCTGGCTGGCGGCGATGCTGCGCCTGGACCGCGGCGAGGAGGCCGCGCTGCTCGCCGAGGCGCGCCGACAGATCGAACGCTGCGGGCTGGGCGCGTACGCCGACGAGGCCGCCGGCGCGCTGCCGCTGGGGGCGCAGCGCATCGTCGAGATCGCGCGCGCGCTGGCCGGCGCGCCGGCGGTGCTGCTGCTCGACGAGCCGGCCGCCGGTCTGCGTCACCGCGAGAAGCAGGAACTCGCACAGCTGCTGCGCCAGCTGCGCGAGCAGGGGTTGGCGATCCTCGTCGTCGAACACGACATGGAGTTCGTGATGAACCTTGCCGACCGCGTGACCGTCCTCGACTTCGGCCAGGTCATCGCGCGCGGCACGCCCGCCGAGGTGCAGAGCGATCCGCGCGTGCTCGAGGCGTACCTGGGCAGCGCGGTCGACGACGTGGTCGGCGGCGCGGTGCTGGTGGGGGCGACGACATGAGCGCGCGCCGGGCCGCCCCCAGCGCGCGAACCCCCTCGGGGGGCGGCGCCGCAGGCGCCAGGGGGTCGACATGAGCGCGCGCCGGGCCGCCCCCAGCGCGCGAACCCCCTCGGGGGGCGGCGCCGCAGGCGCCAGGGGGTCGACATGAGCGCGCTGCTGTCGCTGCACGGGTTCTGCGTTTCTTACGGCCCGGTCGAGGCGCTGCACAGCGTCGACCTCGAGGTGCACGAGGGCGAGATCGTCACGGTGATCGGTCCCAACGGCGCGGGCAAGACGACGCTGCTGTCGGCGGCGATGGGACTGCTGCCCAGCCGCGGCGATCTGCACTTCGGCGGTGAGCGGCTGGCCCGGCCCAGCGTCGAGGCGATGGTCGCGCGCGGCGTGGGCCTCGTGCCCGAGAAGCGCGAGCTGTTCGCCGAGATGAGCGTCGAGGACAACCTGCTGCTCGGCGGCTTCGCCCGCTGGCGGCGCGGCCAGCGCGACCAGCGCGAGCGCATGCGCGAGGTGTTCGCGGTGTTCCCGCGGCTGCAGGAGCGGCGCGCGCAGCTGGCCGCCACGCTGTCGGGGGGCGAGCGGCAGATGCTGGCGATCGGTCGCGCGCTGATGGCGCGCCCGCGCCTGCTGATGCTCGACGAGCCATCGCTGGGGCTGGCGCCCCTGATTGTTCGCGAGGTGCTGCAGACCGTCGCGCGGCTGCGCGGCATGGGCGTCGCGGTGCTGCTGGTCGAGCAGAACGCGCGTGCCGCGCTGCAGATCGCCGACCGCGCCTACGTGCTCGAGATGGGCGCCGTCGCGCTGTCGGGCGGGGCGAGGGAACTGGCGGGCGACCCGCGCATCATCGAGACCTACCTCGGTCTCGGTGGGGCGCGTGCCGCCTGAGACCGGGCCGCGGGCGGCGGTGTGCGCGGTCTGAAGCTCGCGCGAGCGTGCGACGCGGCCGGCGCACACCGGGGTCGGTGACGCAGCCAGCCCGCAGGTTGCACGCGAGGGCGGCAACCGCGGCACACTTCGCGCTGTCCGACCCCCGACGCGGGCCGCGCGGCGGCCCGTTCACCGACACACGGGCCGCGCGGCGGCCCGTTCACCGACACACGGGCCGCGCGGCGGCCCGTTCACCAAGACGCCGCGCACGCCGCGGCGAGTGCCAGAGGAATCGTTCGATGACCACGACCCCCGTGTTGCAGTCCCACATCGCCGGACGCTGGTTCGGCCGCGACGCCGCGCAGACGCTGCGCAGCGCCGTCAACGGTGCGCCGGTGGCCGCGACGCACGCCGAGGCGATCGACTTCGCCGAGGCGGTGCAGCACGCGCGCCGCGTCGGCGTGCCGGCGCTGCTGGCGCTGGATTTCCAGCAGCGCGCCGCGCGGCTGAAGGCGCTGGCCAAGTACCTGGCCGAGCGCAAGGAGCAGCTGTACGCGGTGTCGGCGCACACCGGCGCGACGCGCGCCGACGGCTGGATCGACATCGAAGGCGGCACCGGCACGCTGTTCGCGTACGCGGGCATCGGCGGCAACGAGCTGCCGTCGGGCAACCTCGTGCACGAGGGGCCGGTGGTGCCGCTGGGCAAGCACGGCGCGTTCGCCGGGACGCACATCCTGGTGCCGCGCGGCGGCGTCGCGGTGCACATCAACGCGTTCAACTTCCCGGTGTGGGGGCTGCTCGAGAAGTTCGCGCCGAGCTTCCTCGCCGGCATGCCGTGCATCGCCAAGCCGGCCACCGCGACGAGCTACCTCACCGAGGCGCTGGTGCGGCTGGTGGTCGAGTCGAAGCTGCTGCCCGAGGGCAGCCTGCAGCTGATCATCGGCGGCACCGGCGACCTGCTCGACCGCCTCGACGGCCAGGACGTGGTGACCTTCACCGGATCGGCCGACACCGCGGCGAAGCTGCGCACGCACCCGAACCTGGTACGCGCGAGCGTGCCGTTCAACGCCGAGGCCGACAGCCTGAACTGCGCGATCCTCGCGCCCGACGTGGCCCCCGGCGACGAGGAGTTCGACCTGTTCGTCAAGGAGGTCGCGCGCGAGATGACGGTCAAGGCGGGACAGAAGTGCACCGCGATCCGCCGCGCCATCGTGCCGCGTGACCGGCTCGACGCGGTGGCGCAGGCGCTGGCCGCGCGGCTGGCGAAGACCGTGGTCGGCGACCCGGCGGTCGAGGGCGTGCGCATGGGCGCGCTGGCGTCACACGCGCAGGTGGTCGACGTCGCCGCGCGCGTCGCGCAACTGCGCGCCGGCGCCGAGGTGGTCTACGACGGCGGCAGCGGCTTCGCGCCGGTCGGCGACGGCACGCGCAACGGTGCGTTCTTCGCGCCGACGCTGCTGGCGTGCGCGAGGCCGCTGGAGGTCGACGCGGTGCACGAGGTCGAGGCCTTCGGCCCGGTGAGCACGCTGATGCCCTACGACGACCTCGACGAGGCGCTGGTGCTGGCCGCGCGCGGGCAGGGCAGCCTGGTCGGCACGCTGGTCACGCGCGATGCGGCCGTCGCCGCGCACGCGATCCCGCGCGCCGCCGCCACGCACGGGCGGTTGCTGGTGCTCGACCGCGAGGCCGCCGCCGAGTCGACCGGCCACGGCTCGCCGCTGCCGCCGCTCAAGCACGGCGGACCCGGGCGCGCCGGCGGCGGCGAGGAGCTCGGCGGGCTGCGTGCGGTCAAGCACTACCTGCAGCGTGCGGCGGTGCAGGGGTCGCCCTCGATGCTGCGCGCCGTCACCGGCGAGCACGTGCGCGGCGCGCAGGTCCTCGACAGCGACGTGCACCCGTTTCGCAAGCACTTCGAGGACCTGCGCATCGGCGACTCGCTGCTGACGCACCGGCGCACCGTCACCGAAGCCGACATCGTCGCCTTCGGCGGCATCTCCGGCGACTACTTCTACATGCACTTCGACGAGATCGCGGCGAAGGACAGCGCCTTCGGCCAGCGCATCGCGCACGGCTACTTCGTGCTGTCGGCGGCCGCCGGGCTGTTCGTCTCGCCGGCGCCGGGGCCGGTGCTGGCCAACTACGGGCTCGACACGCTGCGCTTCGTCAAGCCGGTGGGCATCGGCGACACGATCCGGGCGCGACTGACCTGCAGGCGCAAGACCGACCGTGGCCGCGCCGACGCGAAGGGCGTCGGGCAGGGCGTCGTCGCCTGGGACGTCGAGGTCACCAACCAGCACGGCGAGCTGGTGGCGAGCTACGACATCCTCACGCTGGTGGCCAAGCGCGGGTGACGCGCACGCCGGGCACCGGGTGGCTTGGGCGCGCGGCGGCGTGGCTGCTGCTCGCGACGGTGCCGTGGGCGCTGCTCGCCGCGCCGGCGGCCGCGGCGCGCGGTGCGGTCGAGGTCGTCGGCACGGTCACGCGGGTGGTCGACGGCGACACGCTGAGCTTCGCACCGGTCGACGGCGGCCGTCCGCTGACGGTGCGCCTCGAGGGGATTGACGCCCCCGAGAGCTGCCAGCCCTGGGGCGCGCAGGCGCGCGACGCGCTCGACGAGCTGGTGCGCGACCGCACGCTGACGCTGCGCGTGCTCGGCCGCGACGATCACGGCCGCACGCTCGGCCGCCTGCGCCACGGCGGCGTCGACCTCGGCGAGCGCCTGGTGCGCGACGGCCACGCATGGAGCCACCGCTACAAGCACGACCGCGGGCCGTTCGTCGCGCAGGAGCGCATGGCGCGCGCGCTCAAGCGCGGCCTGCACGCCGACGGCACCGCGCTGATGCCGCGCGAGTTCCGCCGCCGTCACGGCCCCTGCGACTTCGGCGCGGGCGCGCCACCGTCGGGCGCCGCCAGCGCGCCGGTGCCGGCGACGCAGGTCGATCGTCGCTGCGACGGGCGCACGCAGTGCTGGCAGATGCGTTCGTGCGAAGAGGCGACCTTCTTCCTGCGCCACTGCCCCGACACGCAGATGGACGGCGACGGCGACGGCGTGCCCTGCGAGCGTCGGTGGTGCGGCCGCTGAGCGGCACGGGCGTCTGCCGCGACCCCCGCGATCCCGGGGTCGGCGCGGCGTGAACTAGTCGGCGCCGCTGCGACCGAAGGGTCGCCCGCGCGCCGGCCGGCGCCGGCTTCGTGGCGACAATGCGTCAACGGCCGTGCCGCCGACGCGCTCCGCGCGGGGCCATCGGCGGCTCGGCCGGCCGACGCACCACGCCGTAGCACCGATGATCCTGGGCTTTCTTCGCCGCATCAACGAGTCGACATCGGCACGCGAGGCACGCGCCCGGGCGCGGCAGCGCGCGGCCGACTCGCGCATCGGCGACTACGGCGCGATGCGCGCACCGTTGCGCCCGCAGGACCTGTCGCTGACCGAGCTGGCGCACGCCTGGATGGACACGCTGCCGGCCGGGGTGCGGCCTGCGGCGCTGGCGGCGCAGTACCCGCGCATCGTCAACCGCCTCGCGCTGTGCTGGCGCGACCCGGCGCTGACGCGCCAGGTGTTCGACAGCCTGCTCGTCGACCGCCGCGGGCGCCGCCGCGGTTTCCCCGCGGCGGCGCGCGACGAACTGCTGGCGCTGCGCGCGCACTCGGCGACGCACCCACGTCAGGTTGCGATCGAGGGACTCGACGTGGCCGAGGTCGACGACCCCGGCGACGTCGACGACGCGCCGTGGAGCGTGCGCACGCGCGGCATCGGCGACCGCTGAACGCACCGCGCCCGGCTCAGCGTCGGGCGGCCCAGCGCAGCTCGATGGTGTCGTTCGGCCACTGCACCGCGTGCACGTCGCGCGCCATGGCCCAGGTCAGCGTGCGGCGGTACAGCGGCACGTAGGGCAGTTCGTCGTGCACGATGCGCAGCGCGTCGCCGACCATCGCGCGGCGGCGGGCGAGGTCGGGCTCGACGCGGATCGCGTCGATCAGCGCGTCGAGCTTCGGGTTGCTGTAGCGGCCGGCATTGAAGGTGCCCATCCCGCTGCGGTCGAAGGTGCGGAACAGGCCGTTGAGCGACGGCCAGGCGTCGGGGATCGGCGTCCAGCCGTACTCGATGAAGCTCGCGCTGCCCTGGCTGAGCTTGGGGAAGAACTGGTTCGTCGGCGACGCACGCAGCGTCGTGCGGATGCCCACCTGCGTGAGCATCGCGCTGACCGCCTGGCACACCGCCTCGCGCCAGGCGACGTTGACGCAGTCCAGCGTCACCGCGAAGCCCTGCGGGTATCCCGCCTCGGCGAGCAGCCGGCGCGCCGCGGCCGGGTCGTGTGGCAGCCGGCGGTCGAGTTCGCGCGGCGAGCCGTCGACGCGCGACGACAGGAACGCGCCGGTGGGCGTGGCCTGGCCGCGCAGCACCTTGTCGACGATCAGCTCGACGTTGATCGCCTGGTACACCGCCTGGCGCACGCGCTTGTCCTTGAACGGGTTGCGCCCCTTGACGTCGCTCGACTCGAGCTCGTCGCGCGCCTGGTCGAAGGCCAGGTACTGCTGGCCGATGTCGGGCATCTGCAGCAGCTTGAGCCGGCCCTCGCGCTGCAGCCGCTGCACGTCCTGCGGGGTGGGGTCGAGCACCAGGTCGACCTCGCCGCTGGCCAGCGCCGCCAGCCGCGTCGCGTCGCTCTTCACGACAACGAACTGCACCTGCTGCAGGTTGCCGTTGCGCGCATCGCCGCGGCCCCACCAGCGCGGGTGCGCCTTCAGCACCGTGCGCACGTCGGGCTCGTAGCGCTCGAGCATGAACGGGCCGGTGCCGTTGGCGTGGCGCACCGCGTGCGTCTCCTGGCGGCCGTTGAAGTCCTGCGCGCGCTGCACGCCGTGCTGCTCGGCCCAGGCGCGGCTCATCATCGGCAGCCCGGTGAGCTTGTGCGGCAGCGCCGCGTCGGGCGCCTCGAGCTCGATGTCGATCGTGTGTGCGTCGACCTTGCGCACCGCCTTCACGCCCTTGAGCTGGAACGCACGCTGCGACGGCGGCGCCAGCGCGCGCTCGAGCGAGAACACCGCGTCGTCGGCGCCGAACGGTGCGCCGTCGTGGAACACGACGCCCTCGCGCAGCCGCAGCCGCCAGCGCGTCGGTGCGGTCATCTGCCAGCCCGTGGCCAGCGCCGGCTCGAGGTCGAAGTCGGCGTTGCGGCCGATCAGCGAGTCGTAGACCTGGTTGACGACGCGCGTGTGGTACAGCAGCGCGAGCGCGTGCGGGTCCATCGTCTGCGGGTCGAACGCGCTGGCGATGCGCAGCGTCTGCGCCTGCGCGCCGACGCACAGCAGCGCGGCCAGCCCGAACACCAGCGCACCGAGCCGGCGGCGCCATGCCGGTGCGCCGAAGCGACGCGAGCCGGGCCGGTGCGCGTCGCGCGGCGCGAGCGGACGCGCGGTCGTCATGCCACGGCCAGCTTCGGCGCGGCGGTGGCCTGGACCTTGCGACGGCGCACCGCGTCGAGGAAGTCGGCGAGGATCGGCTTGCCGTCGAGCTGTTCCTCGTCCAGCGTCTCGAGCGCCATGAACTCGGGGTGCCACTGCATGCCGAACACGTAGCTCGGCCCGCGCCAGCGGATCGCCTCGACCAGCCCGTCGGGCACCGCGAGGGCCTCGACGACGAGGTCGCGGCCCAGGTCCTTCACCGCCTGGTGGTGGATCGAGTTGATCGCCGCCTGCGTGGTGCCCGAGTACAGCCGCGCCAGGTGCGTGCCCTGCACGATGTTCACCGCGTGCAGGCGCCGGTCGTACAGGCTGGTGTCGAGGTGCGTGATGGCCTGCGGCAGCTGGGTCGGGATGTCCTGGTACAGCGTGCCGCCGAACGCGACGTTGATCAGCTGGTGGCCGCGGCAGATCCCGAGCACCGGCTTGCCCGCGTCGATGAAGGCCTCGACCAGCTGCATCTCGTAGCGGTCGCGCACGCGGTCGCCGTGCCAGCGCGGGTCGATCGGCGTCTCGCCGTAGGTCTCGGGGGCGATGTCGTTGCCGCCCTGCAGCACCAGGCCGTCGAGCATGTCGGCGTAGCGGCGCAGGCTGATGTCCTTGCGCTTGACGATGCTGTCGGCGTCGACCGCCGGGATCATCACCGCCAGCACGTGGCGCGACATCACCCAGTGCGCGACCGACTGCTCGAGGTAGTGCAGCGTCTTGGTGAACACGCCGCCGATGTCGAGCACCGGCGCGGCGGGGTAGTAGATGCGGGCGGAGATGCCGATCAGCAGCGGAGTCGAGTCGGGCATGGGCGGGGCGGGCCTGAACCTGCGCGCCACTGTAGCTCAGCCGCGGCGCATCAGCGTGCTCTTGCCGAACAGGCTCTCGATCAGGTCGACGGCCAGCGCCGCGGTGCGGTTGCGCACGTCCAGCGCCGGGTTCAGCTCCATCACGTCGAGGCTGGCGAGCCGGCCGCTGTCGGCGATCATCTCCATGCACAGCTGCGCCTCGCGGTAGGTCGGGCCGCCGGGCACCGTGGTGCCCACGCCGGGCGCGATCTCGGGGTCGAGGAAGTCGACGTCGAAGCTCACGTGCAGGTGCGTGTTCGCGTCGAGCGTGGCCAGCGCCAGCTCCATCGCGTGGCGCATGCCGTGCTCGTCGATATAGCGCATGTCGAACACCTCGAGCCCTGCCTCGTGCACGAAGCGCTTTTCGAGCGGGTCGACGCTGCGGATGCCGATCTGGCGCACCTGCCGCGGCTGCAGCGCCGGGACCACGTCGCCGATGGCCAGCAGCGGCGCCGGCCCGTGACCGCACAGCACCGCCACCGGCATGCCGTGCAGGTTGCCGCTGGGCGTCAGCGCGCTGGTGTTGAAGTCGGCATGCGCATCGAGCCACAGCACGCGCAGCCGCCGTCCGCGCTCGCGGCAGTGCCGTGCCACCGCGCCGATGCTGCCCACCGCCAGGCTGTGGTCGCCGCCGAGCAGCAGCGGCAGGCGCTCCAGGCGCAGCTCGGCGAGCACCGCATCGTGCACCGCGCGGTTCCACGCGACGACCTCGTCGAGGTGGCGGTAGCCGTCGCGCGCTGGCAGCCAGGGGTTCGTCGGGCCGGCGAGGTTGCCGCGGTCGACGACGTCGACGCCGTGGCCCGCCAGCGCCTGCGCGATGCCGGCCACGCGCAGCGCCTCGGGCCCCATGCTGGCGCCGCGCGCGCCGGCGCCGACATCGGTCGGCGCGCCGATGAGGCTGACCGGGCGTGCATTCACTCGCGACCCCGGTGCCGTCGGCGCCACGCCGGCACGTGGCGCCGACTGTCGAGCTGCCGCCGCGGATGCGGCTTCACCGTTCTGCCGGCGGCGCCCCCTCGAGGCGCTTCGGGGGTGGTCATATGTCGACGGCGTAGTCGCCGGTGGTCGTGGGGTTCGCGTCGAAGCCGTACTCGGCGGCCAGCACCTCCCAGGCCTGCTCGGCGGTCTCGACGTAGTGGTACAGATGCTTGTCGTCGGCGTCGATCATGCCGGTGTCGATCAGGTGGTCGAAGTCGATCAGCCGTTCCCAGAAGTCGCGCCCGAACAGCAGGATCGGGCGTCGGCGGATCTTGCCGGTCTGCTGCAGCGTCATCACCTCGAACATCTCGTCGAGCGTGCCGAAGCCGCCCGGGAAGCACACCAGCGCGATGCTGCGCATCAGCAGGTGCATCTTGCGCATCGCGAAGTAGTGGAACTGGAAGCACAGCTGCGGCGTGATGTAGGCATTGGGCGCCTGCTCGTGCGGCAGCACGATGTTCATGCCGATGCTCTTGCCGTCGACCTCGAAGGCGCCGCGGTTGCCGGCCTCCATGATCCCGGGGCCGCCGCCCGTGCACACGTAGATCGGCGTGTCCAGGTCGCGCGAGCGCAGCGTGACCAGCGCGGCGAAGCGACGCGCCTCGTCGTAGTAGCGGCTCATCGCGAGCGCGGTCTCGGCGCGCGCCAGCGCACGCGCGTCGCCGCCGGCGCGCGCCTCTTCGAACCGCTCGCGGGCCTGCTCGGGCGGCAGGATGCGCGCGCTGCCGAAGATCACGATCGTCGACTCGATGCCCTGTTCCTGCTGCACCAGCTCGGGCTTGAGCAGCTCGAGCTGCATGCGCACCGGGCGCAGTTCCTCGCGCAGCAGGAACTCGGTGTCGGTGAAGGCCAGCCGGTACGCGCTGCCGGGGCCGGCGTAGCGCTCGACGGCCGGCACCGACTGCGCATCCTGCTCGGCGCTGGGGAAGTTGCGGGCGGTCAGCTCGGCGCGCTTGTCGTCCATGCGCGGGTCCTCAGCGGTCGCGCCCGGCGCACACCGGGCAGTGCGGGTTGCGCTGCACGCGGATCTCGGTCCATTCCATCGTGCGCACGTCGATCATCTGCAGGCGCCCGGCCAGCGAGCGGCCGACGCCGGCCAGCAGCTTCAGCGCCTCGGCGGCCTGCACGGTGCCGACGATGCCCACCAGCGGCGCGAACACGCCCATCGTCGCGCAGCGCACCTCCTCGTAAGTCGCCTCGGGCGGGAACAGGCAGGCGTAACACGGTGCGGCGGCGTCGCGCGTGTCGTACACGGAGATCTGGCCGTCGAAGCCGATCGCCGCGCCCGACACCAGCGGTCGGCGGTGCGCCACGCACGCTGCGTTGACCGCGTGACGGGTGGCGAAGTTGTCGGTGCAGTCGAGCACGACGTCGGCGTCACGCGCGAGCGAGGCGAGCGCCGCGGCGTCGACGCGCTGCACCAGCGGCACGACGGTCACCTCGGGGTTGATCGCATGGATGCTGCGCATCGCCGACTGCGCCTTCGGCGTGCCCACGCGCGCCAGATCGTGAGCGATCTGGCGCTGCAGGTTGGTCAGGTCGACGCGGTCGTCGTCGACCAGCGTGATGCGCCCGACGCCCGCGGTGCCCAGGTACAGCGCGACCGGCGAGCCGAGCCCGCCGGCGCCGATGACCAGCGCGTGCGCCCCGAGCAGGCGCTGCTGGCCCTCGACGCCGATCTCGTCGAGCAGGATGTGGCGCGAGTAGCGCAGCAACTGGTCGTCGTTCATCGCCGGGTGCGCGGGCATGCCCGCGAGCGCGACCGTACGCCGCGCCCGGGCGCCGACAAGGCAAGCAGGGCGCCCGCAGGCGCCGACAAGCGAAGCGGGGCGCCCGCAGGCGCCCCGTCAGGGTTCACGCGACGCGCAGCGACCGGCCGTTCGTCGGGTGCGATGGCCGTCACTTCTCGGCAGGCGCCTCGGCCTTGCGCTCGACCATGGTCTTGCTGGTGACCACCGGCTGGCCCTTGAGCTGGTTCAGCGCCTGCTGCAGCGGGAAGTCGTTCTCGCTGCCGAACTCGGGCAGCGGCTTGGGCGCCTCGCTGCCCTTGGCCATCTGCTCCTCGAGCTTCTTGCGCGCCTCCTCGCGCGCCTTGTCGCGCGCGGGGTCCTTTTCGTCGCCGCCGTTGGCCAGGTGGCGTTCGTAGTCGGCCTCGCGCAGGCGCAGCGCCGAGAACACGTTGCCCTCGGCGGTCTCGTCGATCCACAGGTCGGGCACGATGCCCTTGGCCTGGATCGAGCGCCCCGAGGGCGTGTAGTAGCGCGCCGTGGTGATCTTCAGCGCGGTGTCGGCCGACAGCGGGCGCACCGTCTGCACCGAGCCCTTGCCGAAGGTCTGGCCGCCCATCACGGTGGCGCGCTTGTGGTCCTGCAGCGCGCCGGCGACGATCTCGCTGCCCGACGCCGAGCCTTCGTTGACCAGCACCACCAGCGGCACGTCCTTGACCTGCGCCGGCAGGCGGCGAAGCGGGTCGCCGGCGCTGCGGCGCACGTAGTGCTCGGGGGTGGCGCGGTACACGGCCTTCGAGTCGGCGACCTGGCCGTTGGTGCTGACAACCACCGCCTCGCGCGGCAGAAACGCCGCCGAGATCGCGATCGCGCCGTCGAGCAGGCCGCCGCCGTTGTTGCGCAGGTCGAGCACCAGGCCCTTGAGGTTCGGGTCCTGCTTGTACAGTTCGTCGACCTTGCGGACGAAGTCCTCGACCGAGTTGTCCTGGAACTGGCTGAGCCGGATCCAGCCGTAGCCGGGCTCGACGACCTTCGCGCGCACGCTCTGCGTGCGGATCTCGGCGCGCGTGATCGTCACCGGAAAGGCGCGGTTCTCCGCCTTGCGGAAGATCGTCAGCACGACCTTGGTGTTCGGCTCGCCGCGCATGCGCTTGACGGCCTGGTCCATCGTCATGCCCTTGACCGGCGCGTCGTCGATGCGGGTGATCAGGTCACCGGTCTTGATGCCGGCCTTGAACGCTGGCGACCCCTCGATCGGCGAGACCACCTTGACCAGCCCGTCCTCCATGCCGATCTCGATGCCCACGCCGACGAAGCGTCCGCTGGTGCCCTCGCGGAATTCCTTGAAGGTCTTGCGGTCGAAATACTGAGAGTGTGGGTCGAGCCCCGAGACCATGCCGGAAATCGCGTCGGTGATCAGCTTCTTCTCGTCGACCGGCTCGACATAGTCGGTCTTGATCATGCCGAACACCGCGGCGAGTTGCTGCAGTTCCTCGAGCGGCAGCGGTGCCAGCGAACTGCGTGCGATCGCCTGGAACTGCATCGTGGTCAGCGCACCCGCGATGGCGCCCACGGCGACCAGCCCGGCAACTCTCAGTTTCGCACCCATCTTCAGACAGCCTTCAGGCGAAAGAGGACGCGGCCACGCACCGCCCGACCGCGATCCCAGTATAAGACCCGGCTGGTTTTCGAGCAGCGAGCGGGCGCGAAAGTTGCGTCACGCGGTGGGGAGCTGCGTCGAATCCGCCGCGCGTCGCCGGCTGCCGGCGCGTCAGGCGGCGGCACGGGCGGCGGCCGGCGCGTCGCCCTCGCGCGCGAAGGTCACCACGTGGTCGGCCTCGACGCGGATGCCGATCCACTCGCCGACCTGGTGGTCGTGGTGGCTGGGCACGTGCGCCATCACGCACTCGCCGCTGGCCAGGCGCAGCGTGTACAGGAACTCCGAGCCGCGGAACGCCTTGCGCTCGATGCGCGCCTTCACCGGGCTGGCGTCGTCGTGCACGACGTCGTCGGCGCGCAGCAGCACCTCGCACTCGCCGCCGGGGAAAGCGTCGGGCAGCGGGCACTCGGCCATGTCGTGCAGCTCGCCCAGCGGCGTCATCACGCAGTGGCCGTGCGCGCACTCGACGATGCGCGCCGGCGCGAACACGCCGTGGCCGATGAAGTCGGCGACGAAGCGCGTCGCCGGCCGGTGGTACAGCGCGTACGCCTCGTCCCACTGCTCGAGCCGGCCGTGGTGCATCACGCCGATCACGTCGCCCACCGCGAAGGCCTCGAGCTGGTCGTGCGTCACGAACAGCGCCGTCGTGCCGGTGTGCTTGAGGATGCCGCGGATGTCGTGCGCCAGCCGCTCGCGCAGGTCGACGTCGAGGCTGGAGAACGGTTCGTCGAGCAGCAGCAGCCGCGGCGCCGGGGCCAGCGCGCGCGCCAGCGCGATGCGCTGCTGCTGCCCGCCCGACAGCTGGTGCGGCGCGCGCCTGGCCGCGTGCGCGAGCCCGACCAGGTCGAGCATGCGCGCGATGCGCTCGCGCTGCTCGCCGCGCGGCAGGTGGCGGATGCCGAACGCGATGTTCTCGGCCACGCTCAGGTGCGGGAACAGCGCGTAGTCCTGGAACACCATGCCGATGCGCCGCGCCTCGGGCGCTGCGTGCACGCCGCGCACGGCGTCGGCCACCGTCTCGCCGCCGATCGAGATGCGCCCCTCGGCCACCGGCTCGAGCCCGGCCACCGCACGCAGCAGCGAGGTCTTGCCGCAGCCCGACGGACCGATCAGCACGCCGATCTGCCCGGCGGTCAGCCCCAGCGACACCCCCTCGACCGCCGGCCGAGCGGCCGCGCCGGCGTAGCGCACGCCGACCTGGAGCAACTCGAGGAACATCTGCCTATGATAGCCTCGCGCGCCGAATGCGCATCGTTCTTATTCACCGGTCGCGCTTGCTGCGTCGACTCGCATGGCCGCGCTGCTGACCGCGCTGGCCGCGCTGCTCGCGCTGCCGGTGCTGGGCGTGCTCGGCGCGTGGTTTGCGCTCGACGCGCAGGCGCTGGCCACGCTGGCGCACCAGTTCGACACCGTGCTGCCCGGCTACGCCGGGCAGTCGCTGCTGCTGGCCGCCAGCGTCGGCGTCGGCGTCGCGCTGCTCGGCGGCGCCACCGCGGCGGCTGTGACGCTGTTCGACTTCCCCGGCCGGCGCGTGTTCGAGTGGGCGCTGCTGCTGCCGCTGGCGATGCCGGCCTACGTGCTGGCCTACGCGTACACCGACTTTCTGCAGTTCAGCGGCGCGCTGCAGACCGCGCTGCGCGCCGCTACAGGCGCACAGGGCGCCCTGTGGCCCGACGTGCGCAGCCTGCCCGGTGCGGTGGTGCTGTTCGTGCTGTGCCTGTACCCCTACGTCTACCTGCTCACGCGCACCGCGCTGGGCGAGCGCGGCGTGCAGATGATGGAGGCCGCGCGCCTGCTGGGCGCCGGGCTGCGCCGGCGCATCGTCGAGGTGGCGCTGCCGCTGGCGCGCCCGGCCATCGCCGCCGGCGTCGCGCTGGCGCTGATGGAGACGCTGGCCGACTACGGCGTCGGCGCGTACTTCGGGCTGACGACGTTCTCCACCGGCATCTACAAGGCCTGGCTGGTGATGAACGACCGCATCGCCGCGGCGCAGCTGGCGTCGCTGCTGCTGGCGCTGGTGGCGCTGCTGCTGTGGGTCGAGCGGCGCGCGCAGGGGCGGCTGCGCTTCGCCACCAGCCGCCCCGGCTCGGCGCAGGCCGGCGAGGCGCGCCCGGTGGCGCTGCGCGGGCGCGGCGCGGTGGCCGCCTGGCTGCTGTGCGCGCTGCCGGTGGCGCTGGGCTTCGTGCTGCCGGTGGCGATCCTGCTGCGCATGCTGTGGCTCGAGGCGCGGCACGCCGAGTTCGGGCTGCCGCTCGCGCGTTTCGTGCAGTGGGCGTGGGTCAGCTTCGAGCTGGCAGCGCTGGCGGCCGCTGCCGCGGTGGTGCTGGCGCTGGCGCTGGGCTTCGTGCTGCGCGTGCGCCAGCGGGGCAGCGGCGTGGCCGGGCAGGCGCTGGCGGTGGCCGCGCGCACCGTGTCGCTGGGTTACGCGGTGCCCGGCGCGGTGATCGCGGTGGGCATCCTGCTGCCGGTGGGCTGGGTGCAGCAGCACTGGCCGGCGGCGCAGCTGCCGGCGCTGGTCACCGGCACGCTGCTCGGGCTGCTCTACGCGTACCTGGTGCGCTTCTCGGCGGTGGCGCTGCAGTCGGTCGAGGCGGGCTACGCGCGCGTGCCGCGCTCGATCGACGACAGCGCGCGCATGCTCGGCGCCGGCCGCTGGCGGCTGCTGGCCGAACTGCACGCGCCGCTGCTGAAACGCTCGGCGCTGGCCGCCGCGCTGCTGGTGTTCGTCGACGTGATGAAGGAACTGCCCGCCACGCTGGTGCTGCGCCCGTTCGGCGCCGACACGCTGGCGGTGGTGGCCTACAACTTCGCGCGCGACGAACGCCTCGGCGAGGCCGCGCTGCCGTCGCTGGCGATCGTCGCCGTCGGGCTGATCCCGGTGGTGCTGCTGTCGCGCGCGATGCGGCAGCGCTGAGGCACGCGCGGCCCCGGCCGGCCGGCGTTGCGGCGGGCCGACCCGAGGGTCTTCGGGCCGGGCCGCGCCCGCGACGCGACGTCGGCGGTGATCGGCGGCAACGCCGGGTGCCATGCCGCGGCCGGGATCAGCCGGTCGCCCGGGTCGTCGTGCAACGCTCGAACACGCTGACGGTCGATGCCAGCACCGGGTGCTCCGCGCTGGCGCGTCGCAGCGCCTTGCGCGCCGCCGGGCCGGGCCGATCCGCGGCGCCCAGCCGCCCCGGCGGCGCGTGCGTGTCGGGCACCAGGACTGTCAGCGCCCGTCGGCCCGGCGCCGTCAGGCTGCCGCGTCGCCGTCCGGTGCGTCGCGTTCCGACCAGCGCAGGATGCGCGCCAGCAGCCGCTCGGCGCCGCGCTCGCAGGCGCGCTTGGCCGGGTACAGCACGATCGCCAGGATGCCGGTGGCCAGCATCGGCGGCGTCTCCCAGGGCAGGCCGCGGCTCACGAACTCGCCCAGCAGCGCCTCGCTGACACCGAGCACGAACAGCGTGAGCATGAGCATCGAACCGTACACCACCGTGCGCCTGAACAACCGCGCCGCGTCGATGGGGCCGCGGTAGAGCAGCGCGACGACGAACGACAGCAGCAGGATCGGCAGCGGCGCCACCAGGAACCAGTCCTGGTGCCGGTGCAGCCAGCAGGTCGCCGACGGGCCGGCCACGGTGCATGCCGCCAGCCGGCCGCCCCACACCGCGGCCTGCCACGTCAGCACGGCGAGCGCCGCGCCGGCCCAGCCGCTGAGGAACCACAGTGCCTGCCGGCGTCCGCGTCCGCCGAGCTTGTCGGCGCGCGCGACGACCGTGCGCAGCAGCACCACCATGCACAGCCCCACCCACGGCATCATCAGCCCCACGGTCAGGTCGGCGCCCGCGACGTGCAGAGCCGCCGCCAGGCCCAGCAGCATCGGGAACACCAGCAGCAGGGCGGGGCGCGCCTCGGCGACGCGCAGCAGCGCCGGCAGGATCGTCATGGCCGCCACCACGTGCATCGGCACGACCGGGTAGCGCTGCGGCAACGCCACGCCCAACGCCAGCACGAGGCCCGGAGCCAGCAGCCACGGCGGCAGTTCATGACCGTCGGCGCGCGCGCGCCACCACACGACCAGGCCCAGCAGCGCCAGCACGCCGGCGGTGACCGGCACCATCGGCGTGTGCGGCAGGCTCGTCGACACCAGCGCGAACGACCAAAGCACCAGCAGCGCGGCGGCGCTGCGCCCGCCGCGCGGCGACGCGCCGATGCCGAGCACCGCGCGAACGAAGAACACCGACACCGTGGCCGCCAGCGGCCACGCGCCGATCCACAGCACGCGTTCGAGCGCCGCGACGGCGTGCCCGAAGGCGCGCAGGGCCTCGGCGCCGACGCCCCAGCCGCGCAGCAGCGGCACGGCGCGCACGAAGCCGTCGACCAGCGCGCTGTGCTCGATGGTCGTCATCACGCCGTAGCCGCTGGCGAGCAGCGCGCTGAACAGCGCCAGCCAGCGCGCCGCCACGTTGTGCGACACGCGCCACGCCAGCGCCAGCGCCAGCGCCGACAGCGCGGCGATCAGCAGCAACACCAGCCAGGTCGGCGGCGCGAAGGCCGTCACCCAGAACTCGGTGGCGAGCGCCGCCTCGCGCGCGCGGCCGAAGGCGTCGAGCCGGTACAGCCCGGCGATGCACGGGGCCAGCGCGAGCAGCGCCAGCGCGATGGTCCACCCGCGGTGCGACAGCCACGCCGGCACGCCCGCGGCACCCGCTGCGTCGTGGCCGCTGTCGTGTCGCCCGGCCGCGGACGGCACGGACCGCGGGGTGGGCGCGCCGCCGGCGGAGCGCTCGGGCGGCATGGCCCTACATCGCGACCCAGGCCGGCGCGCCGGCCGTGTCGGTGTGTCGCGCGCGGCCGATGGCCTCGAGCGTCGCGACGATCGTGGGCACGCGGTCGCGCCAGCGGCCGCGGGCGGTGAAGCGCGCGGCGAGGTCGTCGGTCGACAGCGGCCGGGCGCTGGTGGCCAGCACTTCGGCCACGACCTTGATCTGCTCGGGCAGGCCGGCAGGCCACGGACGCTTGCCGGCCGGCGCGGCTGTCGCCGCCGGGCCGGGTGGGGGCACGCCGCGCAGCCGGCAGCGGTCGGCGACGAACAGCTGGCAGTTGGCGCGCTCGCAGCCCGATGCGGCGGCCCAGCGGTCGATGAACTGCTCGGCGTCGGTCGCGTCGTCCATCCCTCGTGCGGCCCGTCGGCGTCGATCCAGGCGGATGTGTTCTTTGCGCCAAGGGCTGCACCAGCCCTCGACGGGTGGTCCCGCCGACAGGAATCGAACCTGTATCTGCCGCTTAGGAGGCGGCCGTTCTATCCATTGAACTACGGCGAGAGGGTGCGCATTGTGCCTGCCGTCGCGCGGCTGCCGTCGTGCGGGCCGCGGCGCCCGCTCGGCCCGGCCGCCTGACGTCGCGGGGCGGGGACCGAACCCGCGCGAACCCGTGGGCAGCACGGGCCAGCGGGTCCGGCGGCAGCGGCGACGCTGTGGTCGTCGGGCGCGCGCCGCGGCCCGGTGAGCGTCGTCCTCGCAACGCGGGCCGCGTGATCCCGAGCACGGTCGCCCGGTCGTCCCCGCGGCGACCGACCCCGGCGGCCCACGGTGTGCCCCGCCGCTCACGGCGACGACCGCGGTCCAGGAGTCAGCGGGCGGTCGCGAAGAACGCCAGCATGCGCGCGGTGGCGTCCTGCGTGACCTGCGCGCTGTAGACGTAGCCGCGGGCGCGCAGGCCCTGTGTGTCCCAGGCATGGGAGGCTTCGGGATAGACGTGCCAGTCGACCGGCTTGCCCGCCACCTTCATCTGCTCGAGCATCGGGAAACACGGTGCTGCAGGCACTTCCTCGTCGCGGCCGCCCATCAGCAACAGCAGCGGCCGGTCGATGTCCGGCAGCACCAGCTGGTACTGACCGAACGCACAGCTGCCGTAGTTGGCCACCGTGGCAGCGAACCGCAGACCCGAGTCCACCAGGCGGGCGCTTTGCGGCGACGCGAGGTGGGCCGACACGAACGCGCCCCAGCTGAAGCCCGCCTGGTAGATGCGCGACTTGTCGACGAAAGGCTTGGCCGCGAGCAAGGCCAGCGCGGCGCAGGCGTCCCCGATGCCGGCGGAGTGGCTGAGCGGGCGGGTGGCGCAGCTGTCCGAGCCGCGCGGCCCGAAGCTGTCGACCATGAGCACCACGTGGCCGCCCGCCAGCAAGGCCTGCGCGTGCGGCTTCATGTGCGCCCATGGCGCGCCCTCGAGCCCGCCGCAGGTGTGCATCAGCACCGTGGCCGGGAGTGGTCCGTCGCCCGCCGGCTTGGAGACGGTGTCGGCGATGTCGGTGAACATGCCGATCGAGTCCTTCACCTCGGCGCCGAAGCGCACCGGCTGGAGCTCGAGCGGCTGCAACACGTGCTGGCGCAGGTCCGGTGCGCCGTCGGTACCGTGGGCGGCGCCCAAGCCGGCCGCCAGCAGCATGGCGACGAGGTCTTGCTGGATTTCACGGGAACGGCTCCGGATCGACGACCCGCGTCAGCGCCGATGACCGGAGGCAGGCACTCAGGCTTCTCGCGGCAGCACGGTGAGCACGCGCTGGACGAACAGGTGCAGTTCGTCCATGTAGTTGCGCAGGAACTTCTCGGTGCCTTCGTCGGTGACCTCGCCGTCGGCGGTGATCAGTCCGGGCTTGAACTGGATGTAGGCCTCGACGGTGTTCATCAGCGGCGAGTTGCAGAAGCACAGCACGCTGCGCAGGCTCTGCTGCGCTACCGCGGTGCCGATCGCGCCGGGCGAGGTGCCGATCACGCCCGACGGCTTGCGCGAGAAGGCGTTCTGCCCCCAGGGGCGGCTGGCCCAGTCGATGGCGTTCTTCAGCCCGCCGGGGATCGAGCGGTTGTACTCGGGCGAGACGAACAGCACGCCGTCGCACTCGGCGATGGCCTGCTTGAAGGCACGAGCCACCGGGGGGTAGTCGGCGTCGTAGTCGGGGCTGTACAGCGGCAGATCCTTGATCGCGATCTCCTCCATCTGCAGTGCCGGCGGCGCCAGCCGCACCAGTGCCTTGGCCAGCAGGCGGTTGATCGACGTGGACGACAGGCTGCCGACGAAGTAGCCGATCCTGTAACGGGTGGCCATGGAGGTCTCCTCTGGCGGTGCGCGAACGCGGAACGTCGATGGTGCGGCCTGCGCGCAGGCGCGTCCAGATCGGGCCGCGAATGCCCTCGTCGCCGGTGCGCCGATACCGGGGGTGGCGCGGGCGCGGCGCGGTGCACACGCCCGCGCGGGCGGGCGTGGAGCCGCCGGCTCCTGCCGCTCGCTGAGCGCGCGGCCTTGGAGTCGCGCGGCCCCTGCCGCTCGCGGAGCTCGCCGCCTTCGGGCTGTCCAAGGCCGCGCAGGCGGCCTTGGAGCCGCGGCCCTGCCGCTCACGGAGCTCGCGGCCTTCGGGCTGTCCAAGGCCGCGCAGGCGGCCTTGGAGCCGCGGCCCTCAGTCCCAGCGCCAGGTCCAGATCACGTCGAGCGCGGTGTCGTCGCCGGTCTGTGCGCGGATCGTCAGGCGCCGCGCGGCGCGGTAGATCAGCTGCCAGCTGCCCGCGGTGGCGTTGACGCCGCGTTCGTAGGCCACGTACCAGCGGCGGCTGAGCTGCTTGCCGACGGTGACCACGGTGTCGCGCAAGTCGCCGTCTTCGGTCTGCGCCACCGACAGCTCGTCGATACCCAGGCGCTGCAGCACGTTGACGCCGCCGTCCTCGCCGGCCAGCAGCGCCAGCGCGGCGCTTTGCAGCAGGGCCGCGTCGGCACGGCCGAGCCCGTCGGGCTCGCGGCCGAGCAGCAGCCACGACAGCTTGTCGACGTCGGGCATCGGCGGGTCGCTGTACAGGCGCACGCGCGGGCTCTGCGCGGTGCCGCCGATCTCCACGCCGACCTCGACGTCCAGGTTCGGCCGCACGGCGAGGATGTCGAGCCGCGGGTTGTCGACGGCGCCGGTGAATACCACTTCGCCACGGTCGATCTGCAGCCGCTGACCGTAGGCGTTGTAGCCGCCGTCCTCGGCGCGCACTGTGCCGTGCAGCGCCGGCCGCCCGCCCGGCGTGGTCAGCGCCAGCTGGCCGCGCAGCGTGGTCTCGAGCCCGCGCCCGCGCAGGCGCAGCGCGCGGCCCAGGTCGATGTCCATCCGCACGTCGACCGTGCGCTGCGCCGCACGCTCGCGCACGGGCGCCGGCCCGGGCGGCGATGCGCCGCGGCGCACCACGGTGACGTCGGCGTCGAGCGCGGGGGCGTCGGCGCGGCTGAAGTCGAACAGCCCGCGGTCGACCGCGAGCCGGCCTTCGACGCGGATCGCCTGCGCGTCGAGCGTCGCGTCGGCGTGGCCGCTGACCACCAGCCGGCGGTCGACGCGGCCGATCACCTGCATCTGCTGCGCGAGCAGCCGCAGTTGCGCGCGCGGCGTGGCGCCGAACGTCGCGCCGCCGCTGAGCTCGAGCGTGCCGTCGCCGCCGCGGAAGCGGAATCGTTCGATGCGCGCCTGCGCGCCGGCCAGCGTCAGCGCCAGCTCGCCGTCGCGCACGTCGACACCGTGCAGCACGTGGCGCACCGCCAGGCCGGTGCCGGTCAGCGCACCGGTGTACTCGGGCGCACCGAAGCGCCCGCCCAGCGTCGCGCTCGAGTGCAGCGCGCCGCCCAGCCGCCAGCCCGGCGGCAGCCACGGGGCCCACACGCCGACGTGGGCCACCGTCAGCTCGGCGACGCCCTCCAGCGGCGTGTCGGCGGCCGGCCAGGTCGCGGCGGCGCCCGGGCGCAGGCTCTGCGCACCGGCCAGCACCCCGACCTGCGCGCCGGCCAGCGCCTGCGTAAAGTGCCAAACGCCGTCGTGCGCCGCCAGCGCGAAGCGCAGGTCGGTCAGGCCGAAGGGCTGCCGGCTGCCGGCCTCGACCAGTGCCAGGTCGCCGCCGCGGCGTTCGACGACGAGGTCGGCGTCGAAGCGTTCGGCGGCGCGCAGGCGCAGCGTCGCGCCCAGGCGCAGGTCGCCGTCCCAGCCGAAATCGGGTTGCAGGCGTTGCAGCCAGGCGGCCACCGCGGTGGGTTCGATCTCGGCGTCGACCTCCAGCGTCGGCCGACCGCCCTGCGGCGCGGCACGCCACTGCAGTTCGCGCCAGCGCAGCGTCGCGTCGAGCAGCTGCAGCTGACCGGGGTCGGCACGGGCGGCGCGCGGCACGCCGCCGGCGCCGAGCTCCACTGCGAGTGCCAGCGATCGCGCGCGCAGCCAGTCCACAGCGATCGGCTCGCCGCGTGCGTCGTGCGGGCCGGCCTGCGCGTCGGCCACGCGCGCGCGCCAGCGGTGGCCGTCGGCGACCGGCTCGACGCCTCCGTCGCCCGCCACGCGCAGCCGCGTGCCGGTGGCCGCGGCGCCGCGCGGCAGCCACGCGTCGGTCCACGCCGGCGGTCGCAGCGGGCTCGCGGCGTCGACCTCGAAGCGGTGGGCCGCGGCGCTGCCGTCGACCTGCGCGCGCAGCCGCTGCACGCGCTGCGCCTCGACCACCAGCGCCTCGGCGTCGACGGCCAGGCGCAGCGGCGCGTCGCGGCGCGTCAGCGCGTCGACGGGCAGCGACCAATGCAGCGTCGCGCGGTCGACGCCCAGCGCCTCGCTGCGCAGCCCGGCGACGCGCAGTTCGCCTTCGGTGCGCAGCGCCGGCCAGCGGCCCTCGGCGCGCGCGCTGCCGGTCAGCGTGCCGGCGCGAGGCAGCCAGCGCGCGGCGGCCGGAAAGGCGCGCGCCAGCGGCGCCAGCCGCGCCAGCTGCGGCGCGTCGAGCTGCGCCTGCCAGCGCCCGCCGGTGGCCGCGTCGCCGCGCAGCGCCAGCACATTGCCCGCCAGGCGCAGGTCGGCGCTGCCCTGCGCCGCGGCGGCGTCGGCGCGGGCCCAGTCGAGGCGCCCGGCCAGCGGCAGCGCGGCGACCACGCTGGCCTCGCCGATCTCGACGCGCGCGCGCCCGCGCAGCGCGTCCGGCGCCGCGCCGGCGGGCAGGCGCAGGTCGGCGTCCCACTGCGCGTCGAGCCGGTGCGGGCCCTGCCACGCCGGCGCGTCGACACCGGCGAGCCACGGCTGCGGGTCGAAGCGCTCGATGCGCCCGCGCGTGGCCAGCGACCAGGCGCCGGCGGCGCTGCGCGCCGCGCGTGCGTCGAGGCGCAGCCGTGCGGCGCCGGCGTCGGCCTCGAGCCGGGGCACGGTCAGGTCGAGCGCGCGGCCGGCCGAGCGCAGCGTCGCGGCGAGTTCGACGCGCAGCGGCGGCGCGTCGGGCCGCGCGCCGAAGCGCCCGCCGAGCCGTGCCGACAGCTCGGCGACGACGGCCGCCGCAGCGTCGCGCGCCGCGGCCGGATCGGGCGAGGGCAGGCCGCGTGCGTTCAGCGTCAGCGGCCCGTCGATGGTCATCGCCGGCGCGCGGGCGTCGAGCGCGTCGGGGCGCAGCGCTTCGACGCGCAGGTCGAGCTGCAGCGTGTCGCCTTGCCAGCGCCCGCTGCCGCTGGCGCGTCCGGCAACGCCGCGCTCGTGGCCCAGCCGGGCGTCGAGCCGCAGCAGCTCGAGCGTGTCGCGCGCGTCGGCGCGGCCGCGCAACGTCAGCTGCAGCCGCTGCAGCGGCAGCCGCGCGCGGTCCCAGCGACCGGGCAGCGCGTTGACGATGTCGATGTCAGCCTCGATCGGCGCGTCGATCGCGCTGCTGCGCACGTCGGCGCGCCCGCTCAGCCGGGTCGCGGGCGCCTGTGCCGACAGCGACGCGAGGTCGAAGTCGCGCACCTCGAGCTGCAGCGCCTGCAGCGGCCAGGCGGCGAACGGCTCTAGCGTCGCGCGGGCGTCGAGCGTCGCCGCCGGGTCGCGGCTGTCGACGCGCGCGCTCGCCTGCAGCCGCTGCAGCGGGCCGTCGACGCGCAGCTGCCCGATCCAGGGCGCGCGCCCGGGCGCCGATTGCGCGTCGAGCTGCAGCCGCAGCGGCAGGTCGCCCGCGGTGCCGATCTCGCCGTGCGCGCGCAGCGCCACGCCGTCGACGCGCAGCGCCAGCCGCGACACGCGGTGCGCCCGCCCGCCGTCGGCGCCGACCTCGGCGTCGAGCCGCAGCGCCTCGACGGGCGGCAGCGCGTCGACCTGCAGCTGCTCGACACGCAGGTCGACCAGCCGCGCGTGCAGTGGCAGCCGCAGTTGCGTCGGCGCCGGGGCGCGGTCGCTCGACGACGGCGCGCCGCCTTGCCACTCGACGCGCAGCGCGCGCGCGTCGACCAGGTCGACGCCGATCCACGCGCCCGGCGGCGCCCAGCGCCAGACGAGGTCGCTCCATCGCAGGTCGTCGACGACCAGCCGCGAGCGGCCGTCGCTCCAGTGCACGCGCGCCGCCTCGAACGCGCCGCCGGCCAGCGCGCCGCGCGGCGCGCTGACCTGCAACCCCGCCTGCGCCAGCAGCCAGGCGCTGCCGGCGGTGGTGCCCAGCGCCCAGGCCAGCAGCACCGCCAGCGCCAGCGGCAACCCCAGCGCGAGCACGAGCAGCAGGCGCGGCAGCGACATGCCTCGCGCGTCGGGCCTGGCGAAGCGTCGCATCGCCGTGCGGTTCAGAACACCACGCCCACGCTGAGGTGCGTGCGCCAGCTGCGGATCGCTTCGCCGTACGCGACGTCGATCGACAGCGGCCCCACCGGGCTGCGCCAGCGCAGCCCCAGGCCGGCGCCGGTCACCGGCTCGAGGTCGGTCCAGCGGTCGGCGGCCTGGCCGACGTCGACGAACGCCGCCCACCACAGCGACGGCATGCGCCGCGTCAGCGGCCGCGCGACCTCGACGCTGCCGGTGAACAGCACGTTGCCGGCGGTGACCACACCGTCGATCACGGTGCCGAGCGAGCGGTAGTCGTAGCCGCGCACCGAGTGGTCACCGCCGGCGCGGAACTTCAGCGTGTCGGGCACCTGCACGCCCTCGGGGCGCAGCACCTGGCCCAGCTCGACGCGCGCCTGGGCGTACCAGCCGCCCAGCGGCCGGTACGCCGTGACGCGCCCGTACAGCCGCGAGAACGCGCCACTGTCGGCGTAGTCGCTGGTGGCCCAGCCGAGCGCGCCCTGCAGCGACACCGACACGCCGCGCGTGGGCAGGATCACGTCGTCGAGGTCGCGCCAGACCCAGTGGTAGTTGCCCGAGTACGCGGTGGCGGTGCGGCTGACCAGCTCGTCGCGCGTGAGCGCGGCGTCGCGTCCGCGCACCGTGGCCTGCTCGACCTCGGCGAACAGCGCGCGGTCGATGCGCACCGTGTCCTGCGTCAGGCCGACGCGCGCGCGCCAGGACGTGGTGACGTCGTCGTCGGCCACCTCGCGCTGGTACGCGCTGCCGACCAGCCGGCGCCAGTAGCCCGGGCCGGGGTAGCCGGCGAGCTCGCCGTCCCACGACTGCAGCTTGCGGCCGAGCTCGACGCGGTTGCGCACGATCGCCGCCCAGCCGAACGGCTTGCGGTGCGTGTGCGTCAGCGACGTGCGCGGCCCGACGTTGGTGCTGTAGCCGACGCCGGCGGTGACCTCCTGCAGCGGCTTCTCGCGCACGCGCACCGTCACCGGCGTGGCCGCGGCGCGGGTCACGTCGGGGTCGACCGACACCGTCGCGCCGTCGAACAGGCGCGACGCGATCAGCCGCTCCTGGTAGTCGATCAGCAGCTTCTCGCCGGCCGGCGTGCCCGGCGCGAACCCGGCGAGGTGGCGCACCGGGTCGTCGACGTAGCGCTCGAGCCCCTCGATGACCAGCTCGCCGGTGCGAAACAGCGGCCCGCTGTCGGCGACGACGAACAGCCGCGCGCGGCCGTCGGCGACGTCGACCTGCGCCGCGGTGCCGCTCCACTGCGCCGTGAGGTAGCCCTCGGCGCGCAGCCGGTTCAGCACCGCGGCCTTGGCGGCGCTCCACTCGGCGTTGCGAAACGGCGCACCGGCGCTCAGCCGCCAGTCGTCGACGAGCGCGCGGGTCAGCTCGCGCGCGCGCGCGTCGCCGCCCCGCGCCAGCGCGTCGAGCTCGCCCTGCACCTCGACCGTGACCGTGCCGACGCGCACGCGCTCGCCGGGGTCGATGCGCAGCGCGACGTTCGGGATGCCGTCGGCCGCGCCGCCGTCGCGCGACAGCTCGATCGTCGGCTCGAAGTAGCCCTCGGTCTCGAGCAGCGCGCGCGCCTGCGCCGGCGTCGCCGCGAGCAGGCGGTCGAGCTCGTCGGCGCCGACCGGCTCGCCGGGCGCGAGCACGTGCAGCCGCGCCAGGTCGAGGTGCGCCTCGAGCAGCTCGCGCAGCGGTGCCGGGGCGCGCACCTCCAGGCGCACCGCCGGCGGCGGGGGGGGCTCGGGTGGCGGCTGCAGTCGCAGCGCCTCGGTCGAGCCGCAACCGGCGGCCAGCAGCGCCAGCGCCGCCAGCAGCGCCGCGGCCGCGGCGCGCGCGAGCGTCATTTGCTCAGCAGCCGCATCGCCTGTTCGAGTCCGGCCAGCGTCAGCGGGAACATGCGCTGGTTCATCAGCTGCTGCACGATCGCGATGCTCTGCCGGTACTGCCACACGCCCTGCGGCTCGGGGTTGATCCAGGCGAACTTCGGGAACGCGTGCGTCAGCCGCTGCAGCCACTCGGCGCCCGGCTCCTCGTTGTTGTACTCGACGCTGCCGCCGGCCTGCAGGATCTCGTACGGGCTCATCGTCGCGTCGCCGACGAAGACCAGCTTGTAGTCCTTGTTGTACTTGCGGATGATGTCCCAGGTCGGGAACTTCTCGGCGAAGCGGCGCCGGTTGTTCTTCCACATGAAGTCGTAGACGCAGTTGTGGAAGTAGTAGAACTCGAGGTGCTTGAACTCGGTCTTGGCGGCGCTGAACAGTTCCTCGACGCGGTGGATGTGCTCGTCCATCGTGCCGCCGACGTCCATCAGCAGCAGCACCTTCACCTTGTTGTGGCGCTCGGGCACCATCTTGATGTCGAGCATGCCGGCGTTCGCCGCGGTGGAGTGGATCGTGTCGTCGAGGTCGAGTTCCTCCTCGGCGCCCTCGCGCGCGAAGCGGCGCAGCCGGCGCAGCGCGACCTTGATGTTGCGCGTGCCCAGTTCCTTGGTGTCGTCGTAGTCCTTGTAGGCGCGCTGGTCCCAGACCTTGACCGCGCTTCGGTTGCGCCCCTTGTCCTGGCCGATGCGGATGCCCTGCGGGTTGTAGCCGTAGGCACCGAACGGGCTGGTGCCGCCGGTGCCGATCCACTTGCTGCCGCCGGCGTGGCGCTCCTTCTGCTCCTCGAAGCGCTTCTTCAGCGCTTCCATCAGCTCGTCCCAGCCCATCTTCTCGATGGCCGCCTTCTCCTCGGGCGACAGCTCGAGCTCGAGCGTCTTGCGCAGCCACTCCAGCGGCACCTCCTTGCTGAAGTCGACGAGCATCTCGACGCCCTTGAAGTAGGCGCCGAACGCACGGTCGAAGCGGTCGTAGTGCGCCTCGTCCTTGACCAGCGCGGTGCGCGCGAGGTAGTAGAAGTCGTCGACCGACGGGCCGATGACCTGCGCGCGCAGCGCCTCGAGCAGCGTCAGGTATTCCTTCACCGACACCGGCAGCTTGGCCGCGCGCAGCGTGTAGAAGAAGTCGATCAGCATGGCGCTTCGGTCCGCAACGGGGTCCATCGGACCCGCTGGGCGATTGTGGACCAAGGCGGCCCGGCGCGCCGGCGGGCTTCACTTCGGCGCGGATTGGCCGATATGCCGAGGGCACGCGACCCTCCCGGTCGCCGCGTGCGCCCATGACGAACGTCCAGGTCCTGATCGCCATCGTGCTGCTGCAGCAGGGTTTTTTCGGCCTGGTGTGGCTGGGCGCGGCCTGGCTGCGGCTGGCGCGCCGGCCCGCGCTGCACTGGGGCGCGACGACGCTGCTGCTGGCCGCGGGCATGGCGCTGCTGATCGAGCGCGACGCCATCGGGCCCTGGGCCGGCCGCGCGCTGCCGTACGTGGTCAACGTGCTGGCGTTCGCCGTGGCCCGCCGCGGCATCCAGCGGTTCGCCCGGCTGCGCGTGACCGATGCCGAGCACGCCGGTGTGGTCGCGCTCACGGCGGCGGCGGTCGTCGCGTCGGTGGCCGGCGTCGTCGACCCGGCCGTCGCGCGGGTCGCGGGCACCGCGGGCATGGCCTGGAGCCTGCTGCGCGGCGGCGCCGAGTTGGTGCGTGGGCTGCGGCGCGAGTTCGGCGCGCTGGCCGCGTGGGCCTGCTCGGTGCCGCTGTGGCTGATCGCCGCGCTGCTCGCGCTGCGCGGGGCCAGCCCGCTGTGGAGCGGTCACCGGGCCGGGCTGCCGCTGACCGTCGACACCGGGGTCAACGTCGCACTGATGTTCGCCTTCATCGCGCTGGGCATGATGCTCAACGCCGGCCTGTGCGCGATGGTCGTGCTGCGCCTGGTGCGCCGCCTGCAGCACCTGTCGCGGCACGACGCGCTGACCGGCGTGCTGAACCGCCGCGGGCTCGAGCTGGCGCTGCAGGTCGAGCACGAGCGGCTGCGCCGCTACGGCCGGCCCTACGCGCTGGTGGCCGTCGACATCGACAGCTTCAAGCGCATCAACGACACGCACGGCCACGCGGCCGGCGACGCGGTGCTCGCGGGTCTGGCCGACACGCTGCGCGGCAGCTGCCGCGAGCTGGACCGCGTCGCACGCACCGGCGGCGAGGAGTTCTGCGTGCTGCTGCCCGAGGCGGACCTCGGCGCCGCCGAGCGCGCCGCGCGCCGGCTGCTCGGCGAGGTGCGGGCGCGCCGCTTCGACGTCGCCGACGGCAGCCTGCGCGTGACGGTCAGCCTCGGCGTGGTCGTCGCCGACGACCGCGACGAGTCGCCGGACGCGCTGTGGCGCCGTGTCGACCGCGCGCTGTACGCCGCGAAGGACGGCGGGCGCGACCGCGCGGTGCTGGCGGCGGCCGGCGCCTCAGCGCCGCAGCCGCTCGCGGCCTGAGCGCCGCGCCGCGCTCGACCGCGCGTGCCGCTCGAGCCAGGCGAAGAACTCGCCGTACCACATGCGGCTGTTGCGCGGCTTGAGCACCCAGTGGTTCTCGTCGGGGAACCACAGCAGCCGTGCGTCGACGCCCCTGGCCTTGAGCGTGTTGTAGTACGCCAGCCCCTGCGCGTCGGGCACGCGGTAGTCGAGCGCGCCGTGGATCACCAGCGTCGGCGTGGCCATCGCCGCGGCGAAGGCGTGCGGGCTCTGCGCGTGCACGCGCGCCATGTCGTCCCAGTAGTTCGCGCCCAGCTCCTGCGGGAACCAGGTGTACGCGTCCTCGGCGAACATGCCGACCCAGTCGAAGCAGCCGGCGTGGCACACGTAGGCGGCGTAGCGCCCCGGCGGCACGTGGCCGTTCATCCACGCGACCAGGTAGCCGCCGTAGCTGCCGCCGCTGGCGTAGATCCGGTCGCGGTCGACCCAGGGCTGGTGCCGCAGCCAGTCGGTGGCGGCCTCGAGGTCGGCCAGCTCGAGCTGGCCCCAGCGGTGCGTGATGCTGTCGAGGAAGGCGTAGCCGAAGCCCGACGAGCCGTGGTAGTTGACCGCGGCGACGACGTAGCCCTGCGCGGCAAACACCGGGTTGCTCCAGCGGTAGTGCCAGGTGTCGCCGGCGGCGGTGTGCGGGCCGCCGTGGATCACGTGCAGCACCGGGTGCTTGCGCGCGCCGCGGCCGCCGCGCCCGAGTCCCGGCGGGTGGACCAGCCACATCTGCACCGGGTCGGGCGTGCGGCCTTCGGCGCTGGCGCCGTCGAACCACACCTCCTCGACGCGGCCGAGGTCCACGCCGGCGAGCAGGGCGTCGTTGAAACGTTCGATGCGCCGCGCCGGCCGGCCGGGCAGGTGCGCGTGCACGCGCACCGGGTGCAGCATCGCGTCGGCGGCGGTGACGAGCACGCCGGCGGCCTTGTCGAAGTGCTGCACCCAGCCGCCGGCGACCAGCACCTCGGCACGGCGGTCGGGCAGGTCGAAACGCCACAGGTGGCGGCGGCCCTTCTGCTCGGCGGTGAACAGCAGCGCCTGGCCGTCGTCCTCCCAGTGCAGCGGCGCGTTCACCGCGTGGTCCCACTCGGCGCTGACCACCTCCCACGTGCCGCCGTCTCGCTGCCACAGCGCCAGCTGCGCCGGCATCGTGTGCTTGCGGCCCTGGTGGCTGGCGAGGAACGCGATGCGGTCGCCGTCGGGCGCGTAGCGCGGCGCGGCGAAGTCCCAGTCGGCGTGCTGCGCGAGCACGCGCACGGCGCCGCCGGACAGGTCGATCTCGCCGATCGCGAAGCGGTTGTCGAGCCGCTTCTCGGGCACCGGGTCGAACGCGAAGGCGATGCGCCGTCCGTCGGGCGAGACGTCGAACGCGTCGGCGTCGGGCTCGGCGCGGCTGAGCTCGTACGGCGTGCCCTCGAACAAGTCGCGCGGCGTCGGCTGCCTGGCGTCGACGTCGATCAGGTGCAGGCGCGGCACGCGGCCCATCGGCACGTGGTGGTCCCAGTAGCGGTACAGCGCCTCGCCGGTGGCGTAGCCGCTTTCCTTGCGCTGCTTGAATGCCTTCAGCCGTCGCGCCTGCGCCCTGGGCCCCTTCGTGTCGGGCCAGACCCACGAGACGAAGGCGACGCGCCGGCCGTCGGGCAGCCACCTGAAGGCCTCGACGCCGGTGGCGACCTCGGCCACGCGGCGCGCCTCGCCGCCGTCGGCGTCGATCACGTACAGCTGGTTCTCGTCGTCGCTGCGCCCCTGCTGATCGCGCCGGGCGACGAACGCGATGCGGTGGCCGTCGGGGCCGAAGCGCGGCGCGCCGTCCTTGTCGCCGCACTGCGTCAGCGCGCGCGGCCGCCCGCCCAGCGTCGACAGCAGCCACAGGTTCGACGTCGCCTTGTTGTCGTCCATCGAGTGCCGCGTCACCGCGACGACGGCCTGCGCGCCGTCGGGCGACAGGCTCGGCGCGCCGACGCGCTCGACGCGCCACAGCAGCTCGACGTCCATCGTGCGGCGCTTCGCGGGGGGCTTGCGTTTGTCGCTCATCGGGTGGCCTCGCGGTGGAGGGGGGGCGGCTTCAGCCGCCGGCGGGCGGCAGGCGCCGCTGGCAGTGGAACTTCTCGATGCCGCAGGCGAAGCCCGCGATGCGGTGCGTCTCCTCGTATCCCAGACGGCGGTAGAACGCCGGCGCCTGGAAGCTGAAGGTGCTGCAGTACACCAGCGTGCAGCCGCGCCCGGCGGCGCGCGCCTCGAAGCGGCGCAGCAGCGCGGTGCCCAGCCCGCGGCCGCGATGCCGCGCGTCGACCCACAGCTGCTGCAGCTCGGCGCACTCGCCCCAGGTGCGGCCGACGGCGCCGCCGATCACTGCGCCGTCGGCGTCGCGCGCCACGCAGGCCAGCGCGCGCACGTCGGCCAGCTGCGGCGCGGCGCGGCGGTTCGCCTCGTCGAGCCCGTGGTCGACGGCGGCGACCGCGTCGCCGTCGGGGTCGTCGTCGAAGCGCGGCGCAGCCTCAGGCATCGCGGGGGCGTTCGAGCTGCCAGCGCAGGTGCGAACGCACGGTGGGCCACTCGGCGGCGGTGATGCTGTACACCGCGGTGTCGCGCAGCGTGCCGTCGGCGGCGCGCTGGTGGCTGCGCAGGATGCCGTCGAGCTGCGCGCCCAGGCGTTCGATCGCGCGCCGGCTGGCGGTGTTGAAGCGGTGCGTGCGGAACTCGACGGCAATGCAGTCGAGCGTGTCGAACGCGTGCGCGAGCAGCAGCAGCTTGCACTCGGTGTTCAGCGGCGTGCGCTGCACGCGGCGCGCGTACCAGGTGCTGCCGATCTCGACGCGGCGGTGCACCGCGTCGACGTTCATGTAGGTGGTCATGCCCACCGGCGTGCCGCCGGCGTCGAGCACCGTGAACGGCAGCATGCGGCCCGCGGCGTGCTGCGCCAGACGGCGTTCGATCTCGGCGGCCATGCCCTCGGGCGAGGGGATCGACGTGTACCACAGCCGCCACAGCTCGCCGTCGCGCACCGCGTCGGCCAGCGCGTCGCGGTGCGACGCGTCCAGCGGCAGCAACGCCGCGTGGCGCCCCTGCAGGATCACGGGTGCAGGCCAGGTCATCGGGAACGCGTCCCGCGCTCAGCGCCCGGTCGGCGGCGTGCTCACCGGTTGTGCCGCTGCATGAACACCAGCTTCTCGAACAGCGAGACGTCCTGCTCGTTCTTCAGCAGCGCGCCCACCAGCGGCGGCACCGCGACCTTCTCGTCCTTGCTGTGCAGCGCCTCGGCGGGGATGTCCTCGGCCACCAGCAGCTTGAGCCAGTCGAGCAGCTCCGAGGTGCTGGGCTTCTTCTTCAGCCCGGGCAGGCCGCGCACGTCGTAGAAGCTCTTCATCGCCGCGGCGAGCAGCTCGCGCTTCAGTCCGGGGAAGTGCACGTCGACGATGCGCTGCATCGTCTCGGCGTCGGGGAACTTGATGTAGTGGAAGAAGCAGCGGCGCAGGAAGGCGTCGGGCAGCTCCTTCTCGTTGTTCGACGTGATGATCACCACCGGGCGGTGGCGGGCCCGGATCAGCTGGTGCGTCTCGTAGACGAAGAACTCCATCCGGTCGAGCTCGCGCAGCAGGTCGTTCGGGAACTCGATGTCGGCCTTGTCGATCTCGTCGATCAGCAGCGCCACCGGCTGTTCGGCGGTGAAGGCCTGCCACAGCACACCCTTGACGATGTAGTTGTGGATGTCCTTGACCCGCTCGTCGCCGAGCTGGCTGTCGCGCAGGCGGCTGACCGCGTCGTACTCGTACAGCCCCTGCTGGGCCTTGGTCGTGCTCTTGATGTGCCACTGCAGCAGCGGCATCCCCAGCGCGGTGGCCACCTCCTCGGCGAGCATCGTCTTGCCGGTGCCCGGCTCGCCCTTGACCAGCAGCGGGCGCTTGAGCGTGATCGCCGCGTTGACCGCCAGCATCAGGTCGGGCGTGGCGACGTACTGCTCGGAACCGGTGAACTTCATGATCTGCGGCAAGGGTACGAATGGGTCGGGCCAGTATATAGGCGCCCCCTATAATCGCCGCCGTTTCAGCCCCCGTGCCGCTGCGCACGGTTCGCCATCCCTTCCCGCACACGAGAGACGATGAAGCGCGCACTGCTCTTGACGCTGGCCCTGCTCGGGTCGATTTCCGCCGCGACGGCGCAGGACGCGGCCGGCAACGCCCAGGACGGCGCACGCAGGGTCGCGATGTGCATCGGCTGCCACGGCATCCCCGGCTACCAGGCGAGTTTCCCCGAGATCCACAAGGTGCCGATGATCTCGGGCCAGGGCGAGAAGTACCTCGCGGCGGCGCTGCAGGCGTACAAGAAGGGCGAGCGCCGGCACCCGACGATGCGCGCCATCGCGGCGTCGCTGAACGACAAGGACATCGCCGACCTCTCCGCGTACTACGCCGACCACGGTGCCGCCAACCCCGAGGTGCCCGACACCGCCGCGCCGGCACCGGCGAAGGTGGCCGAGCTGCTGGCCAAGGGCGCGTGCGTGTCGTGCCACGGCGAGAACTTCAACAAGCCGGTCGACGGCAGCTACCCGAAGATCGCCGGCCAGCACGCCGACTACCTCGCGGCGTCGCTGCGCGCGTACCGCACCACCGGCAACGCCAACGTCGGGCGCGCCAACCCGATCATGGCCGGCATGGTGCAGCAGTTCAGCAACGCCGAGCTGAAGGCGATGGCCGAGTACCTGGCGTCGCTGCCCGGCGACCTGCGCACGGTGCCGCAGCCGCGCTTCCGCCGCTGACCGCCCGCCGCATCCGCGCGAAGCCGCCCCCCGGGCGGCTTCGTCGTTTCTGTCCGGCGCGGCTGTGCCAACATCGCGCCTCGCGAACCGCGACGACGAGGCCACGATGATCGAACTGACGCTGCCGACGATGACCTGCGGGCACTGCGTGAAGACCGTCACCGAGACGATCCGCCGCGTCGATGCCCAGGCGCAGGTGACGATCGACCTGCCGACCCACCGGGTGCGCATCGAGACCACGCAGCCCGCCGAGCCGTTCCGCGCGGCGCTGGCCGAAGAGGGCTACGAGCCGGGGTGATCGGGGCTTGCGGCAGCGGTCGCGGCCGCGCGCGCCGCGCCGGCGCCCGCGGTCGGGTTTGCCCCGCGGGCACGCCGCGGGCGCGTGCCTACACTCGCCGTCTTGCCATGTCACCCGCGAGGGCCGCGATGAAGACGCTCACGTTCCTGCGCCCGCTCCTCGGGCTCGCCGCGCTGTGCGCCGCCCTGTGGGCGGTGCCCGCCGCCGCGCAGACGCTGCGCTGGGCCAGCCAGGGCGACCCGCAGACCATGGACCCGCACTCGCAGAACGAGTCCATGACCAACATGATGAACGGCCAGGTCTACGAGCGGCTGGTGCGCCGCGACCGGCAGCTCAACATCGTGCCCGGCCTGGCCACCGAGTGGCAGCAGGTCGGCCCGCTGCTGTGGCGCTTCAAGCTGCGCCCCGGCGTGAAGTTCCACGACGGCAGCGCCTTCGGCGCCGACGACGTGGTCTATTCGGTGCAGCGCGCGCAGGCGCCGACCTCGCAGATCGCCAACTACGCCAACGGCGTCGGCCGCCCGGTGAAGGTCGACGACCTGACCGTCGAGTTCCACCTGGACAAGGTCAACCCGATCTTCCTGCAGCACCTCGACGCGCTGTGGATGATGAGCAAGTCGTGGTCCGAGAAGCACGGCGTGACGCGCCCGCTCGACTTCAAGAACAAGGAGGAGAGCCACGCGTCGCTGAACGCCAACGGCACCGGCCCGTACCTGCTCGTGAGCCGCCAGCCCGGCATCCGCACCACCTACCGGCGCAACCCCGCGTGGTGGGACCGCCACGAGGGCAACGTGCAGGAGATCGTGTTCACGCCGATCGCCAACGACGCGACGCGGCTGGCGGCGCTGGTGTCGGGCGAGATCGACTTCGTGCTCGACCCGGCGCCTCGCGACGTGCCGCGGCTGCGCGCGACGCCGGGCGTGAAGGTGATCGACGGGCCCGAGAACCGCATCGTCTTCATCGGCATGGACCAGCACCGCGACGAGCTGCTGCACGGCAGCGTCAAGGACCGCAACCCGTTCAAGGACGTGCGCGTGCGCCGCGCGCTGTACCACGCGGTCGACATCGAGACGATGCGCACGCGGCTGATGAACGGCCAGAGCCACCCCACCGGCGGGCTGACGCCGTCGCCGCTGGGCAGCTACAACGACGCCGACATCGAGAAGCGCCTGCCGTACGACGTCGCGCTGGCGCGCCGGCTGATGGCCGAGGCCGGCTACGCGAACGGCTTCGAGGTCACGCTCGACTGCCCGAACAACCGCTACGTCAACGACGAGGAGATCTGCATCGCGCTGGCCGGCATGTGGGCGCAGATCGGCGTGCGGGTGCGCGTCAACGCGATGCCGCGCGCCACCTACTTCCCCAAGCTCGAGAAGTACGACACCAGCATGTACATGCTCGGCTGGGGCGGCGCGGTGACCGACGCCGAGACGACGCTGACGCCGGTGATGCGCAACCCCGGCGACAAGGGCGTGGGTTTCTACAACTACGGCCGCTCGCGCAACGACAAGTTCGACGAACTGGCCGCCGCGTCGAGCGTCGAGGCCGACCCGGCCAAGCGCGAGCAGCTCGTCAAGGCGGCGCTGCGCGAGTTCAAGGAGCAGGTGCACGTCCTCCCGCTGCACCGGCAGGTGATCCCGTGGGCCGCGCGCGCGAACGTCGACGTCGTGCACCGCGCCGACAACTGGTTCGAGGTGCAGTGGGTGAACGTGCGGCCGCGCTAGGCGGCGCGCCTTCGCCTCAGCCGAAGTACGCCTTGCGCACGTACTGGTCGACCATGCGCTCGGTGTTGAAGAACGAGCCGTTCAGCGCGATGGCGTGCTTCATCACGTCGATGTAGCGGTCGCGGTCGCGGTAGTACAGCGGCAGGATCACGTTCTCGAGCTTGTTGTACAGCGCCGCCGCGTCGCCGGCGCGGTCTTCGCCGGCGGCGGTGGCGTGGCCGTTGCTGATCGCCCAGCCGGTGACGCCCTCGATGCAGCCCTCCATCCACCAGCCGTCGAGCACCGACAGCTGCGGCACGCCGTTGACCGCCGCCTTCATCCCGCTGGTGCCCGACGCCTCGAGCGGCGGCAGCGGCGTGTTCAGCCACAGGTCGACGCCCGAGACCATGAGCCGCGCGAGCGCCATGTCGTAGTCCTCGAGCCAGACCACCTCGAGCTTGCCGCGCAGCGCGGCGATGTGCTCGAACACGCGACGGATCAGTTCCTTGCCGCCGCCGTCGCGCGGGTGCGCCTTGCCGGCGTAGACGATCTGGATCGGGCCGGCGGCATGGTGCAGCGCGAGCAGCCGGTGCAGGTCGTGGAACAGCAGGTCGGGGCGCTTGTAGGGCGTCGCGCGGCGCGCGAAGCCGAGCGTGAACACGTTGGCGAACAGGCCGGCGTCGCAGCGCGCGTTGACCTCGGCGACCAGCGCCTCCTTGGCCTGCTGGTGCGCCGCCCACAGTTCCTGGCGCGGGATGCCCAGCGCGTAGCGCAGGCTGGCGTTGTCGTCGCGCCACGCGGTGATGTGCCGGTCGAACAGCGCCTGCAGCGGCGGCGCGGCCCAGAAGCCGGCGTGCACGCCGTTGGTGATCGAGTCGACCTTGTAGTGGGTGAACATCTGCCGCGACACCTCGCCGTGGCGCTTGGCCACGCCGTTGACGTAGTGGCTGTTGTCCAGCGCGAGGTAGGTCATGTTCAGCTTGCCGTCCAGGCAGAACTCGATCGCGCTGCGGTCGTACGCGTGGCCGTAGCAGGTCAGCACCTCGCGCAGCAGGCGCAGCGGGAACTGGTCGTGCCCGGCGGGCACTGGCGTGTGCGTGGTGAACACGCACAGCGGGCGCACCGCCTCGGACAGGTCTCGCGTGACCACGCTCTGTCCGCGGCGCAGCATCTCCTCGTGACCGAGTTCGAGCACCAGCAGCGCCGCGTGCCCTTCGTTCATGTGGTAGCGCGACAGCCCGTCGTAGCCGAGGGCGCGCAGCATGCGCACGCCGCCGATGCCCAGCACGATCTCCTGCAGCAGCCGGTAGCGTTCGTCGCCGCCGTACAGGTGGTCGGTGATGCGGCGGTCGTCGTCGGCGTTGTCGGGCAGGTCGGTGTCGAGCAGCAGCACCGGCACCACGTGCCCGCCGTGGCCCTTGACCTCGTCGCGCCAGGCGCGCAGCAGCACGTCGCGCCCGGCGATGTTCACGCGCACGCGCGCCGGCATCTCGGCCAGCACGTCCTCGGGGCGCCAGGTCCAGGGTTCTTCGCGCTGCTGGCCGACGGCGTCGAGCCGCTGGCGGAAGTAGCCCTGGCGGTGCACCAGCGACACCGCGACCATCGGCACGCCGCCGTCGGCGGCCGAGCGGATCGTGTCGCCGGCGAGCACGCCGAGGCCGCCGCTGTAGGTGGGCAGCGCGTCGGCCAGCGCGATCTCCATCGAGAAATAGGCGATGCGGGTGTGGGCGGGCATGGTGCGCAGGCGGTGGGCGGCGCCGCCACTCTAACCCGGGAGCCGACGTGCGGCCGTCGGCGCGCCGCGCTCAGTCCTCGGCGGCGTCGAGCAGCCGCTCGCGGATCGCCCAGCGCACCACCGCGGCGATGTCGGTCAGCCCGAGCTTGGCCATCAGCCGGCTGCGGTAGGTGTCGACGGTCTTCGGCGACAGGTGCAGCGCCTCGCCGATCGTCGCGCTCGACGCGCCGCGCGCGACCATCACGAGCACCTGCTGCTCGCGCGGCGACAGGGCGTCGAGCGAGTCCGACGCCGGCGCGTCGCCGGTCAGCACGCTGGCGGCGAACTCGGCAGCCTGCGGCGACAGGTAGCGCCGGCCGGCGGCGACCGCGTCGACGGCCTGCAGCAGCTCGGTGCTCGGCGAACCCTTGAGCAGGTAGCCCCAGGCGCCGTGGCGCATCGCCTCGGCGACGTGGCGCGGCTGGTCGGACATCGTCAGCACGATCGCTCGCACCGCCAGCTGCCGGCGTTGCAGCTCGGCGAGCAGCTCCAGGCCCGAGCGCTGACCCAGGCGCAGATCGAGCAGCGCGATGTCGGGTTGCAGTCGCGCCAGTTCGGCCAGCGCCGGTGTCGGGCCGGCCGCTTCGCCGACGATCTCGTGGCCTGCGGCGCCGAGCACCAGGCGCAGCCCGTCGCGCACGATCGCGTGGTCATCGATCAGGTAGATCCGGCTCATCGGCAGGGGTCCAGACAAGCCCGACGATGGTGCCACGGCCCACCTCGCCGTGCACCGTCAGCGTCGCGCCGATGGCCAGTGCGCGCTCGCGCATGCCGACCAGCCCCAGGTGCCCGGGCCGGCTGGAGGTCGACGCCGGCACGCCGCCGACGCCGTCGTCGCGGATCGCCAGCCGCATCTCGCCGCCGTCGCCGTCGAGATGCACGACGATGTTCGACGCCCGGGCATGTTGCAGCGCGTTGGCCAGCGCCTCGCGCGCGATCAGCGATCATGAACGCCGCGTACTCGACATCGGCCGGCCAGCGGTGATCGGCCAGTCGCGCGGCGACCTCGAGCCGCAGCGCCGGCCGTTCGTCGACCGGGCGCTGGCGCCGCAGCTCGTTGTCCAGTGCCGCGGCCAGCCCGCGGTCGTCGAGCAGCGGCGGGCGCAGATCGCCGAGCACGTTGCGGATCTGGCGGTTCGCGGCCTCGATCAGCGTCCTCAGCCGGCCGTGCTGCAGCGAGGCCGGCGGCCCGACGGGCGCCGGCAGCGCCTCCCAGTGCAGGCGCAAGGCGCTGAGCGTCTGTCCGAGCTCGTCGTGCAACGCCTGCGCCAGCCGGCGGGTGGTCTGCTTCTCCTGTGCCAGCAGGCGCTGGGTCAGCTGCATCAGTTCGCTGCGCGTGGCCTCGATCGCGCGTTCGTGTGCCACGCGCTGCGTGACGTCGCGCAGGATCGCCGTCAGCACCGGCTGCCCGTGCACGACCGCCTTCGAGATCGACGCCTCGAGCTCGACCGCGCGCCCGTCGGCGTGCCGCGCCTGAACGGGCCCCGCGCCCATCGGGCGTCGCGCCACCGCGCAGCGCAGGAACGCCGCCAGCTGCGCGTCGTGTGCGTGCTGCGCAGGTTCGGGAACCAGCTGTCGCACCGGCTGGCCGATCATCCGGGCGGCCGGGACGCCGAAGATGCGTTCCGCCGCCGGGTTGAACAGCGTGATGCGCCCGGCCGCGTCGATCGAGACGATCGCGTCGCTGGCGCCGTCGACGATCGCCGACAACCGCGCGCGGCTGTCGGCCAGTGCCTGTTCGGCGCGATGGCGCTCGGTGATGTCGTTGCAGGTGATCACCGCGCCGGCGAAGCCGCCGGCGTCGTCGTGCAGCGGAAACGCATTGAGCGACACGACGCGTCGCTGCGCATCCGGCCGCTCGATGGCGACGACCAGGCCGCGCACCTCGGCCTCGCCGCTGCGCAGCCGCTCGAAAGGATGCGCTTCGCGCGGGAGCTCGCCGCCGCCGGGCCACGCGCGCTGCCACGGCACGCGCTCGAAGTGCTGCCCGACGATGTCCGCGGCGCCGATGCCCAGGATGCGCAGCACCGCGCGGTTGGCCAGCGTGTAGTGCCCCCGCGCGTCGATCAGCGCCAGCCCCTCGGCCATCGTCTGCACCACGCGCTCGAGCTGCTCGCGGCTGCGGCGCAGCGCCAGTTCCGCCTGCTTGCGTGCGGTGACGTCCATGCCGATGCCGACCAGCCGCCGCGCGCGGCCGCCGCTGCGCAGCGCGCGACCGTGGATCGCGTGCCAGCGCGACCCCTGGGGATGCGCCACGCGGAACTCGACGCTCAGCGGCGCGTCGCGGCGAAGTGCGCGCCGAACGGCGCGGCGCAACGCGCTGCGGTCGTCCGGGTGGACCGCCTCGAAGGTCTGGGCGACGGTGCGCGGCAGCCGCTCGGCGGTCACGCCGAACACCTTCTCGTAGCCGGGCGACCAGGCCAGGCGCGGCTCCGGGGTGTCCAGGTCGACGTCCCAGGTGCCGATGTGCGCCGCCTCGATCGCCAGGCGCAGCCGGGCTTCGCTGCGCTCGAGCGCGTGGTGCAGCTCGCGCTGCTCGGTCACGTCGCGAAGGATCACGCCGTAGCGCGCGGACCCCGGCGCCAGGCCGAGCGCGTACACCGAACCCTCGAGCGAACGCGGGCGGGCGTCGGCGGTGCCCGACGCCGCGGCCACCGCGCAGTGACCGGCGCGCAACGCCTGCTCGAGCCAGCCGGCCACGGCGTCGCCGGCGTCGACCAGCTCGGCCAGCGGGCGACCGATCGCTTCGGACGCGGCGCGGCCGCTCAGCCGCTCGGCACCGCGGCTCCACTCGAGCACGCGCCCTTCGCGGTCCAGCGTCGCGAGCAGGTCGTCGACGGCGGCGTCGGCGAGCGCACGCAGCCGCCCGGCCAGCGCGTCGGCGCGGGCACGCGCGATGCGCTCGGCGCGGACGTCCTGCACCACGGCGATCGCGCCGTCGAGCCGGCCCTCGGCGTCGACCAGCGGCACCAGCTGCCACTGCACCGCGACGCGGCCGCCATCGGGGCGCAGCGCGTCGAAGCGCGCCGCGACCTCGCCGGGCGGTTCGGCCAGCTGGTCGAACAGGCGCAGGAATTCGCCGCGCTCGACGGCGTCGAACAGGAACTCGGCGGCGAGGCGCCCGCGCACCTGCTCGGTGGTCCAGCCCAGCAGCCGCGTGTAGCTCGGGTTCAGGTACTCGACGCGCAGGTCGCGGTCGACCAGCGCGACGCCCACGGGCAGGTGGTCGATCACGCGCTTGAGTTCGCGCGCGCCGCGGGCGAGCCGGCCGACCAGCGTCTCGCGCCCGGGGGGTGCCGGGGCGGCGGCGAGCTCGCGTGCGATGGCGTCGACGCCCTCGGCCATCGACCGCGGCTGCGGCGCCGCCTGCAGGCGCGCCAGCACGCTGTCGAACACCGGGTCCCAGGGGCGCAGCAGCCGCCGCGCGAGCAGGTAGCCGGCCAATCCCAGCGCCAGCGCGGCGAGCGTGGCCAGCGCCAGCATCGAGCGCGTCACGACCTGCACCGGCTGCAGCGCGACGTCGCGGTCCTGCAGCACCAGCACACGCCAGGGCAGCGCAGCCCCCGCGTACCCGCCGAGGTCGCGCGACGCGGCGAAGTGGCTGCGCCCATCGGCGTCGCGCACGCCGCCGGCCGGGCCGGGCGCGGCCGGCAGCACCGGCGGGGGCGCGGTGTTCAGCACGCTGCGGCCGTCGGCGCGCGACAGCAGGTGCGCCTGCAGCCCGAACTCGCGCGCGACGGCGGCCGGTCCGGTGGCCGCCTCGAGCAGCCGCTCGATGCCGCCGGCGTCCACCTGCGCGACGAGGACGCCCAGCAACCGGCCCTGCGCGTCGTGCACCGGCTCGCCGATGTCGAGCCGTGGCGTCGTGCGCTGACCCGACGGCGCGGCGTCGACGACGCCGATCCAGCCGGCGGTGCGTGCGCGTCGAAACGCCGGGTCGTCGGCGATCGACTGCCCCTCCAGCCGGCCCTGCGTGGCGGCGACGACCTGCCCGGCGGTCGACACGAGAGCCAGCCACACGAACTGGCCCGATGCGCCGGTCAGGGACTCGAGCTCGGCGCGCACGCGCTCGGCCGGGGGCTGACCCTGCAACCGCGGCGAGCGGGCGAGCCACTGCACCTGCAGCACCCGGGCGTCGAGCGCGTCGGCCAGCTCGCGCGCGAGCGTGGCCGCGCGGTGCTCGACGCGCAGCAGCGTGCGCCGCGACAGGTCCTCGACGAGCAGCGTGCGCGTGACGACCAGCAAGACGGCGGTCGTCGCCACCACCGCCAGCGCCGGCAGCAGGGCGTAGCGCACCGGCAGCGGCCAGCGCGCCGCAGCCGCCGTGCTTCGGTCGTCGCCATCAGGGCGGCTGCGGGTCATGGCCATCGCGGTGTGTCGCCTCCTGCGCCGCGCCCGACGCTCGACGGCCCGCATGCTCGCGCCCGGCGCGCCTGCCAATGTAGGGGAATCTTGACGCTGCGTGTGCGGGGCGCCTCGACGCGGCGCCGGCATGCCTCGCGCGCGGGCGGGCCGGGCCGATCATGTCGCACGTCCATTGCGATCTTGCTGCCCCACCGTGTCTGTCCGCTCCACCGATGCGCGCGCGTGCGTGCTCGTCGTCGACGACGTCGCCGACAACCTGCTGGTCGTCAGCGACCTGCTGCGTGAGGCCGGGTACGCCGTGCGCGCCGCCAACAGCGGTCCGGTGGCGCTGCGCTACGCGGCTCAGGCGCCGCAGCCGGACCTGATCCTGCTCGACGTGATGATGCCCGACATGGACGGCTACGAGGTGCTGCGCCGGCTCCAGTGCGACGCCGCCACCGCCGACATCCCGGTGATCTTCGTCACCGCCCGCGGCAACGACACCGACGAGGAACATGGGCTGGCGCTGGGCGCCGTCGACTACCTGTGCAAGCCGATTCGCCCGCTGGTGGCGCTGGCGCGGGTACGCGCGCACCTCGAGGCGCATCGCGCGCGGCGCCAGCTGCGCGCGCACAATGACCAGCTGGCACAGGAGCTGGGGCAGCGCATGGCCGAGTGCGTGCTGGCGCGCAGGGTCGGCATCCGCGCGCTGGCCCACCTGGCCGAGCTGCGCGACCCCGAGACCGGCAACCACATCCTGCGCACCCAGGGCTACGTGCGCGAGCTGGCGCTCGAGCTGTCGCGCCGGCCGCAGCACGCCGCCGCGCTCGACGCGCGGGCGATCGACCTGCTCGTCGAGTCCGCGCCGCTGCACGACATCGGCAAGGTCGGCATCCCCGACCGCATCCTGCTCAAGCCGGGGCCTCTGAGCGTCGACGAGTGGCGCGTGATGCGCACGCACACGACGATCGGGGCCAAGGCGATCGAGCTGGCCGAGCGCGACACCGACCGCTCGGCCGAGTTCCTCGCCACGGCCAAGCAGATCGCGCTGTCGCACCACGAGCGCTGGGACGGCGGCGGCTATCCGCAGGGGCTGGTCGGCGCGGCGATCCCGCTGGCGGCGCGCATCATGGCGGTGGCCGACGTGTTCGACGCGCTGATCTCGCCGCGCGTGTACAAGCGCGCCTTCGACTTCGAGCAGGCGTTCGGCATGATCGTCGCCGACAGCGGGACCCACTTCGACCCGGACGTCGTCGACGCTTTCCGCGTGCGTTTCGACCCGCTGGTGGCCGTCGCGCGCGAGTTCGCCGAGCCCGAGCCCGCACCGGCGACATGAGCGCGTCGACGACGCCTGCGCCGCGCTGGCACGTGGTGCCGCTGTACGCGATCGGCGCGCTGTTGTGGATCCTCGGCTCCGACTGGCTGCTCGCGCAGCTCGTCGCCGACGCCGGGGTGCGCGAGCTCGCCGGCACGCTCAAGGGCTGGCTGTTCGTCGCGGTCACCACGTGGCTGCTGTGGCGCCTGCTCGGGCGCGAGCCACGGCAGGCGCCACGCGGCGCCGATCGCGTGCCGACGCGCGGACGCAGGCTCGTCGAGGTGCTGGCGCTGGCGGCCGTGCTCGCGCTGGTGGCCGTCGCCGCGTTCGACGCCTACCAGATCCACGAGCGCAGGCGCGCGGCGGCGATGCAGTTGCAGTTGCACACCGCGAGCGGGGCGCTGCAGCGCTGGCGCGACGCGCGCATCGCCGAGGTCGGCGCGATCGGCGCCGGCATGTCGCTGACGGGTGCAGGCCGCGCCGGCGTCCCGGCGGGTGACGCGCCGCACCCGGCGCGCCCGGCAGATCTGCGGCGACCGCGGGGGTGGCTGGCGGTCAGCCTGTTCGACGACAGGGGTCGGCACACGTGGGGCGACGGCGAGAACGACGCGGCGGCCGCGCCGCCGGCGCTGCTTGCCGCGGTCGACCGGGCGGCGCGGCGCGGCGAGGTCGTCGTCGCCGACCCGCGGCTCGACGCCGACGGACGCGTCGTCGTCGACGTGGCCGCGCCCTTTGGCGACGGCGGCCCGCGCGCGCCGGTGCTCGCGGTGCGCTTCGACGCATCGGCGGCGTTCGCGTCGATCCTGTCGTCCGGCGAGCTGGCCGCGCAGCACCTCGAGGCGATGCTGCTGGTGCGCGACGGTGCACGCTGGCAGGCGTTCGCGTCGGCGGGCGGCGCGGCGGGAGACGCCGTCGAGGTGCAGGCGCTGCAACCCGGCACGCCGTGGATCCGCGACTTGCCTTCGTCGTCGGACCTGCCGCCGACGCTGCGGCTGCGCGACGGCGCTCCCTACACCGCCGTGCTGCGAGCGGTGCCCGACGCCGGCTGGTGGGTGGTGGTGCGTTCCGACGACCACGCGGCGTTTGCGCAGATGCTGCGCGACAGCGTGTGGATCTCGCTGTCGGGCGTGCTGGCGCTGATCATCGTCGGGGCGATGGTGCGGCTGCGCCGTCGCGAGGAGGCCCTGGCCCACGCGCAGCGCGAGCAGGAGCACCACGCCGAGAGGCTGCGCACCCTGCAACTGCTCGATGCGGTGACCGACAGCGCCGGCGTGGTCGTCGTCGTGCAGGATCGTCAGGGCAGGCTGCTGTTCTGCAATGCCGAGGCAGCGCGCATCGCGCGGCTGGACTCGGTGCCCCGGTGCGGCACGCCGGCGGCGGGGCTGCTGCCGCAGGCGATGCTCGGCGTGCCGGCGCAGCACGCATCGGGGCGCGCGACCTGCCGCGACGAGGTCTGGTCGACGCCGGCGGGCGCGCGCATGTTCTCGGTCACGCGCGGACTGCTGCGCGACGCCGACAACCGTCACGTGGGGCACTACGCCATCGCCCGCGACGTCACGGCACAGCGCGAGAGCGCCGAGGCGATGGCGCGCAGCGAGCAGCGCCTGGCGATGGCGTTGCACGGCGCCGAGCTCGGCATGTGGGACTGGCACGTGCCCAGCGGACGGGTCGAGTACAGCGCGCGCTGGGCCGAGATGCTGGGATATCGTGCCGAGGACGTCGATCCGCACGTCGACTCGTTCCGCGCGCTGGTCCACCCCGACGACTGGCCGCGGGTCAGCGCCGAACTGCAATCGCATCTGGACGGGACCACCCCGTCGTACCGCTGCGAGCTGCGCCTGCGCCACCGCGACGGCCACTGGCTCTGGGTGCTCGACGCCGGCCGCGTGGTCGAACGCGACGGCGCCGGTTTCGCGGTGCGCGCCGTGGGCATCCATCTCGACATCAGCGACAGGCGCGCGGCACAGGAGGCGCTCGAACGCTCGCGCGCCGAGCTCGAGCGGCGCGTGATCGAGCGCACCGAGCAGCTCGCCGCGGCGACGCGGCGCGCCGAGCTGGCCAACCTGGCCAAGAGCGAGTTCCTGGCCAACATGAGCCACGAGATCCGCACGCCGCTGAACGCGATCGTCGGCCTGTCGAGGCTGCTCACCGCGGCGAGCGGCGACGCGCACCAGACCGATCGCGTGACGAAGATCGAGCGCGCCGCGGCACACCTGATGGCGATCATCGACGACATCCTCGACCTGTCGAAGATCGAGGCCGGACGCCTGACGCTCGAGCAGGTCCGCTTCGACCCGCGCGAGGTGGTCGACCAGGTGCGGGCGTTCGTCGCGACGCAGGCCGACGCGAAGGGGCTCACCCTGTCGGTGGACGCCGCCACCCTGCCCGGCGCCGTGGTGGGCGACCCCACGCGACTGCGCCAGGCGCTGCTGAACCTGGCGAGCAACGCGGTGAAGTTCACCGACCAGGGTGCGGTCGCGATCCGGGTGCAGGCGCTGCCCGCGTGCGAGGGGCGTCACCAGCTGCGCTTCGAAGTGGAGGACACGGGTATCGGCCTCGCGCCGGAGCAGGTCGCCAGGCTGTTCGCGCCGTTCGCGCAGGCCGACGCGTCGACGACGCGGCGCTACGGCGGCACCGGCCTCGGCCTGGCGATCACGCGGCGGCTGGCGACCATGATGGGCGGCGACGTCGGCGTGCGCAGCCGGCCCGGCGCGGGCAGCTGCTTCTGGTTCACCGCGCAGTTCACCGCGGCCGCGGGCACAGGCGACTCCAGGCCGCTCGAACGCGACGCGCTCGCACGCCTGCGGCAGCGCCACAAGGGGCGGCGCGTGCTGGTGGCCGACGACGATGCGGTCAACCAGGAGATCACGCGCGCGATGCTCGAGGCCGCCGGGCTCGAGGCCGTCGGCGTCGGCGACGGCGAAGCGGCGGTCCAGGCGTGCCTGCAGCAACGCTTCGACCTCGTGCTGATGGACCTGCACATGCCCACGGTCGACGGGCCCGGCGCCGCGCGGCGGCTGCGCGGCGCCGGCGCGACCTTGCCGATCGTCGCCGTCACCGCCAGCGCGTTCGACGACGACCGTCGCCGCTGCCTCGATGCGGGCATGGACGGCTTCGTCGCCAAGCCGTTCGAAGCGCGCGAGTTCTACGCCCGCGTCTACGAAGCGCTGCGCCGTGACGACGAGCCGCCGACGGTGACCGGCGAACTGCCGCCGGCGCCCGCGCCGGACGATGCCGGCAGCCGGCGCGGCCTCGTGGCGCTGCTGCGCGAGCTCGAGGCGCGGCTGGAACGCGGCGAGGTCGATGCGCGCGACCTGGTCGTCGAGCACCGCGAGGCCATCGAGTGCGGCCTGGGCGGGCGCGGCGCCGAGCTGGTCGAGCGCGTGCTGGCGTTCGAGTTCGAGTCGGCGCGCGATCGACTGGTCGCGGTCCTGCACGCGCCGGCGCAGGCGCCGGCGTGACCGCGGTGTCGGCACCCGAACGCGCCCCCGGCGGCGTCGCGCGGCGTGCGCCGGGAAGGTGTCAGGCGCTCGTCGTCGACGCGAACCCGGCGTCGCGCTCCGCGCTGGCGGGGATGCTGCGCGACTTCGGCATCGGCAACGTCGTGCAGGTCTCGCGCGTGCAGGACGCGCGACGTCGCATCGAGCAGGAACGCTTCGACGTGGTCGTCAGCGAGTACGACTTCGACCCGGAGCCGATGACCGGGCAGGACCTGTTCGACGACCTGCGCCTGGCGAACCTGCTGCCGCTGTCGACGGTGACGGTGATGATCTCCGGCGAGGCCAGCTACGCGCGCATCGCCGAAGCGGCCGAGGTCGCGCTCGACGCGTACCTGATCAAACCGCACACCGAGCAGGCGCTGCGCGAGCGCCTGCTGCAGGGTTTCGAGCGCAAGGCGGCGCTCGCCGACATCTTCGCGCTGGTCGAGCAGCAGCGCTGGAAGGTGGCGGCGACGCTGTGCGAACTGCACGTGCGGCAGCGCCAGAAGCACTGGGTCGCGGCGGCGCGCATCGGTGCCGAGGCGTGGCTGCGGCTCGGCGACGCGCGCGCCGCGGCCGCGCTGTTCGAGGCGGTGGTCGCCACGCAGGCGCTGCCCTGGGCGCGGCTGGGCATCGCGCGCAGCGAGTACGAGGCCGGCGCGGTGCGCAAGGCGCGGCGCACGCTGGAGAGCCTGCTGTCGGACCAGCCCGGCTACGCCGACGCGTACGACGTGATGGGCCGGCTGCTGCTCGAGCAGGGCGAGAGCGCCGAGGCCGTCGCGGCGCTGCGCCGCGCGCTGGCGCTGACGCCGGGCAACGTCACGCGCGCGCTGAAGTTCGGCGTGCTCGCGTTCTACCACGGGCACCCCGACGAGGCGGCGCACGCGCTGCAGCAGGCGATGCGACTGGGGTTGAACTCGCAGGTGTTCGACCTGCAGGCGCTGGTGCTGCTGGGCACCTTGCACTTCGACCGCGGCGACCGCCGCGGCCTGCTGCAGTGCCTGCGCGCGCTGCAGGCGGCGCGCCGCGACCATCCCGACAGCGCGCGGCTGCGGCGCTTCGAGGACACGCTGGCGGTGCTGGCGGCGCTGCTCGAACGGCGAGTGCCCGACGCGGTGACGCTGGCGCAGCGCGCGGTGCTCGAGATGCAGGCCGACGACTACGAGTTCGAGGCGGCGTGCAACCTGCTGTCGACGCTGGCGCGGCTGCTCGCGCGCGAGGTCAGGCTCGACGACTGGCCGCAGTGGGTCGCCTCGCTGGCCGAACGCTTCGCGGTGTCGCGCACGTCGTGCGAGCTGATGTGCCGCGCGGGAGAGGGCGTCGACGGGTTCGAGTCGACGATCCGCGCACGTTACGCCGGCATCTGCGATGCGGCCGAGGCGGCGGTGGCGCACGCGGTGGGCGGCGACCCGCGCCGCGCCGTCGTCGAGCTGATGGCGCACGGCGAGCGCACGCGCAACGCCAAGCTGCTCGACCTCGCGAAGCACACGCTGGACCGCCATCGCGAGCGCATCGGCGACGCGCCGGCGCTGGCCGGCAGCATCGAGCGGCTGAACCGGCGCTACCGCCGCTACGGGGTGCAGCTGAGCCTGGGCGCGGCTCGGGCGCATCCGGCCGACACGCCGGCGTGAGCCGGCGTCCTCAGCGCGTGGCGCGGCGGCGCACGCAGTCGAGGTAGGCCAGCCCGTCGGGCGGCAGGCCCGAGCGCTGCGACGCCCAGATCATCTCGCCCAGGCACTCCATCACCTCGTGCTGCGCGGCGTGCGCCGAGCCCAGCCGCGCGGCCAGCAGCCCGAAGGCCTGGCGGATGCCGCCGGGCTGGTCGATCGCCACCTGCTCGCTGATCGACAGGTGCATGCTCAGGTGCAGGAACGGGTTGGGGCGCCCGTCGTCGACCGTGTAGCTGGCCGCCAGCGCGGCGTCGACGTCGGCCAGCTCGGCGTGGTACTCGGGGTGCTCGGCGACCCACGGCGCGGCCACGGCCTCCATCGGCGTCATCGGCTCGCCGGCGCGCTGCTTGCGCAGCACCTCGCAGAAGAAGCGGCGCACGTCGTGCTGCGAGGGCTGGAACATGGTCGGATCGGTCGGGCGCGGCGGTCAGTCGTCGGTGCGCCAGGCCGGCAGGCGCCAGTCCAGCGCCAGCGCCAGCAGCCGCAGACCCATCGCCGCGGCGGCACCGGCGAGCAGGGCGGTCGTGTCGCCGACGCCGGCGGCGTTCGCGGCGACCACCACCCAGCCGCCGGCGAAGGCGCACACCGCGTACGGCCGGTGGTCGCTGAACGTCGCCGGGATCTGGTTGCACACGATGTCGCGCAGCACGCCGCCGAACACCGCGGTCATCACGCCCATCAGCACCGCCACCAGCGAAGGCATCTGCGCGGCCAGCGCGATCTGCGTGCCGCTGGCGGCGAACAGCCCCAGCCCCAGCGCGTCGGGCCACTGCATCGCGCGCTCGGTGGGATGCAGGTGGCGCGCGCGCATGAACAGCATCGCCGCCACCACCAGCGCCAGCACGCCCCAGGCGTAGCCGGCGTGCTGCACCCAGAAGAACGGGCGCCGGTCGAGCAGTACGTCGCGCAGCGTGCCTCCGCCGAACGCGGCGAGCATCGCGACCACGCTGACGCCGACCGCGTCGAGCCGCTTGCGCGCGCCCTCGATGACGCCCGACAGCGCGAACGCCGCCGTCGCGGTGGCCTCGAGCACGGTGTGCGCGGTCGACAGCGACCACCAGGGCGCCTCGGTCAGCGGCACGGCGGGGGCGGGGCGGGGCACATGCGCGCATTGTCGCCGGCGGCGAGTCGGCGCCCGCCGGGCAAAGCCCGACGCCGGCGCCGACGCCGCCGCGCCCGTACAGTGCGCCCATGCCGACCCCTTTGCCCAGCGCGTCGTCCCCGGTGTCCGTGTTTACGGTGGCGCTGCGCCAGACGCTGCGCGACTTCCGTGCCGGCGAACTGCGGCTGCTGGTGGTCGCGGTGCTGCTGGCGGTGTCGGCGCTGACCGCGGTGGGCTTCTTCGCCGACCGCCTCGCCCAGGGACTGGCGCGCGACGCGCGCGCGCTGCTCGGCGGCGATGCGGTGATCGCCAGCGACAAGCCGCTGCCGGCGGCGTTCGCCGAGCAGGCGCGCGCGCTCGGCCTGCGCACCGCGACGACGGCCGCTTTCCCCAGCATGGGCCGCGCCAACGACGAGCACGGCGGCGCGACGCGGCTGGTGGCGGTGAAGGCGGTCAGCGACGCGTACCCGCTGCGCGGCGGGGTGACGGTGCGCGCCGCACCCGACGCACCGGCGCTGCCGGCCGACGCGGCGCCGGCGCGCGGCAGCGTGTGGGTCGACGCCGCGCTGCTCGACGCGCTGCAGCTGGCGGTGGGCGACGCGCTGCTGCTCGGCGACGCGGCGCTGCGCATCGAGCGCGTGATCGCCGTCGAGCCCGACCGCGGCGCCGGTTTCATGGCCTTCGCGCCGCGCGTGCTGATGCACGTGGCCGACCTGCCGGTCACCGGGCTGATCCAGCCGGCCAGCCGCGTGACCCACCGCTTCGCGGTGGCCGCCGACGACGCGCGCGGGCGCGACGGCGACGCCGCGGTGGCGCGCTTCGTGCAGTGGGCGCAGCAGCGCGTCGAGCGCGACAGGCTGCGCGCGGTGCGCATCGAGTCGCTCGAGTCGGGGCGGCCCGAGATGCAGCTCACGCTCGATCGCGCCGAGAAGTTCCTGAACCTGGTCGCGCTGCTGGCGGCGCTGCTGGCCGCGGTGGCGGTGGCGATCGCGTCGCGCGACTTCGCCAGCCGTCACCTCGACGACTGCGCGATGCTGCGCGTGCTCGGGCAGTCGCAGCGCTCGATCGCGCTGGCCTACGGCGTCGAGTTCGTCGCCGTCGGCCTGCTGGCCAGCCTCGCCGGCGTGGCGCTCGGGCTGGCGCTGCACCAGGTGTTCGTCGCGCTGCTCGCCGGGCTGGTCGACGCCGCGCTGCCGGCCCCCTCCGCGTGGCCGGCGCTGTTCGGCGTCGGCGTCGGGCTGACGCTGCTGGTGGGCTTCGGGCTGCCGCCGGTGCTGCAGCTCGCGCGCGTGCCGCCGCTGCGCGTGATCCGCCGCGACGTGGGCGCGCTCAAGCCGGCGTCGGCGGCGGTGCTGGCGGCCGGCGCGCTGGGCTTCGCGGCGCTGCTGCTGGCGGTGGCCTCCGACGTCAGGCTCGGGCTGATCGCGGTGGGCGGCTTCGCCGCCGCGGTGGCGCTGTTCGCGGCGCTGTCGTGGCTGGCGGTGAAGCTGCTGCAGCGTGCCGTGCCCGACGCCGGCGCGCCGCGGTGGCTGGTGCTGGCCACGCGGCAGATCGCCGCGCGCCCGGCGTTCGCGGTGCTGCAGGTGTCGGCGCTATCGGTGGGGCTGCTGGCCTTGGTGCTGCTGGTGCTGCTGCGCACCGACCTGATCGGCAGCTGGCGCCAGGCGACGCCGCCCGACGCGCCGAACCGCTTCGTCATCAACGTGCAGCCCGAGCAGGGCGAGGCGTTCCGCGCCGTGCTGGCCGACGCCGGCGTCACGCGCTACGACTGGTACCCGATGATCCGCGGCCGGCTGGTGGCGATCAACGGCCGCGCGGTCGACCCCGACGACTACGCCGACGAGCGCACGCAGCGCCTGGTCGAGCGCGAGTTCAACCTCAGCCACGACGCGCGCATGCCGTCGCACAACCAGCTCGCCGCCGGGCGCTGGGTGGCCGACGAGCGCGACGCGCTGAGCATCGAGGAGGGGCTGGCGCAGTCGCTCGGCGTGACGGTGGGCGACACGCTGCGCTTCGACATCGCGGGCATCGCGCGGGAGGGGCGCATCACCAGCGTGCGCAAGGTCGACTGGGCGTCGATGCGGGTGAACTTCTTCGTGATGTTCCCGCGCGCCGAGATGCCCGACCTGCCGGCGACGTACATCAGCGCGTTCCGCGCGCCCGACCGGCCGGGCTTCGACAGCGCGCTCAGCCGCGAATTCCCGAACATCACCAACGTCGACATCTCGGCGTCGATCGCGCAGGTGCAGCGCGTGCTCGACCAGGTGATCCGCGCGGTCGAGTTCCTGTTCGGCTTCACGCTGGCGGCAGGGCTGGTGGTGCTGTTCGCCGCGGTCAGCGCGACGCGCGAGGCGCGGGCGCGCGAGTTCGCGGTGATGCGCGCGATGGGCGCAGGCAAGGCGCTGCTGGCGCGCGTGCAGCGCGCCGAGCTGCTGGGTGTCGGCGCGCTCGCCGGCGTGCTGGCGTCGCTGGCCGCGGTCGCGGTGGGCTGGGCGCTGGCGCGTTACGCGTTCCAGTTCGACTGGAACGCCAAGCCCTGGGTGCCGCTGGCCGGCGGCGTCGCCGGCGCGCTGCTGGCGCTGGGCGCCGGCTGGTGGGGGCTGCGCGAGGTGCTGCGCCGCCCGGTGATCGAGACGCTGCGGCGTGCCGGCGAGGGGTGACGTGAACGACGCGCGCACCTGCTGCGGCGCCTGCCGCTCGGGCCACGAAGAGGCTCCGTAGATCCACCTCGGGGTGCCGCCGGCGCACGAGCCGAGCCGGATGCGCAACGGGTACGCGACCTCGAACGCCGCTTTCGACGACCAGCCGCGCGCGCAGCCCACGGCGCCACAGGTCTTCTCCGACCGGCTGAACGTGCGCGTCGTGCGCGCCGGGGAGGGCGCGCGCGCGCGTCGTCCGCGGCGTCTCGACGGCGGAGGCTGCGACCGTGATTGCAGGCCAGCGCGATCCTCGGGACTTCACCGGCTCCTGGGAGGACTGCAAATCGCCCAGGTCGGCATCTCGGCAGTCGACGGCCTGCTCGACGGCAGCCCGACGTTGCCGAGCGCAGTGGCTCGACGCGAGGCCGACGCCACCGACTTGCTCGCGCCAGCGCACATCCACGACCTCCTGGGCGGCGCCGACCTGCGCCAGCCGCTCGACGGGGGCGCCGGATCGTTGTCGGGGCCGCCAGCCGTGCGCGATCGAGGCCGCCGTGCAGCCCTCCAGGCCGACGTTCGAGTGACTCGAGGGCAAGGTCGGCGATTGCGCGGCCCCGGAAGACACATGTCGGCCAGCTTGACATCTGAGTGCTTGCGTCGCGCTAAGTCCTTGTCCGACAACGAACACACAGGCTGGCACGAAGAATGCACACCGGCGGTGCAACCAGGACATTGGGGGGCTGCACATGGGGCCGCGATCATCGCGACTGGGACACCGGCATCTTCGGGCTGCGCTGTGCCGGGCGCTGGTCATTGTCGCGGTGGTGTCGCCGGCATCCGCCGCGCCCTTCCTGGTCACCGCGACCGGGTTCGACTTCGGTGATGTCGCGCTCGGGTCGACCTCGCCGAACCAGACGGTGACGGTCACCAACGTCAGCGGCACGTCGCAGACGTTGAACCTCGCCGGGGGTGCCGCCGGCGTTTTCGGTGGTGTTCAGAACTGCCAGGGCGTCACGCTCGCTTCCGGCGCCTCCTGTCAGGTCGACTACCGTTTCACACCGACGACCCTGGGGCCCGTGTCCGGTGTGACCAGCCTCGATGTCAACGGCCAGCTGGCGACCTTCGCCTTCGAAGGCAACGGCGTCGCGGCCTTCCGCATCAGCCCGTTGTCGTTCGACTTCGGCCACGTCGCGGTCGGCGGCACGTCGTCGAAGCAGACCGTCACCATCACCAACGTCAGTGGCTCGCCGCAGCTGCTGAGTCTCGCCGGGGGTGCCGCGGGCGTGTTCGGCGGCGTGCAGAACTGCCAGGGCGTCACGCTCGCACCCGGTGCCTCGTGCCAGGTCGACTACGAGTTCAAGCCCGCGGTGACGGGTGCCGTCACGGGGTCGACCAGCCTCGAGGTCAACGGCCAGCCGGCGTCGTTCTCGTTCAAGGGCTTCGGCGGCAGTGGTGGCCCGGTGTTCTCGATTTCACCGCTCGAGTTCGACTTCGGCAACGTTTCGCTCGGCGCGTCCTCCCCGAAGCAGACGGTCACCATCACCAACGTCAGCGGCACGCCGCAGACGTTGAACCTCGCCGGCGGTGCGGCCGGTGTGTTCGGCGGCGTGCAGAACTGCCAGGGCGTGACCCTGGCGCCGGGAGCCTCGTGCCAGGTCGACTACGCGTTTTCGCCCACGCAGTATGGCCCCGCCAGCGGCACGACGACGCTCGAGGTCAACGGCCAGCCAGCGACGTTCAGCTTCAAGGGCGCGGGCATCGATCCCTTCCTCATCACACCGATCGCTTTCGACTTCGGTGAAGTCGAACTCGGCATGACCTCGCCGGCGCAGATCGTCGACATCATCAATGTCAGCGGGGCGCAGCAACTGTTGAGTCTGGCCGGCGGCGCGGCGGGCGTGTTCGGCGGCGTGCAGAACTGCCAGGGCATCACGCTGGATCCCGGCGAGGGCTGCCAGGTCGCCTACGAGTTCACGCCACAGTCCCTGGGTCTGGCATCGTTCACGACGACCTTGCTCGTGAACCAGCAGCAGGCCTCCTTCTCCTTCGTCGGCGTCGGGGTGGCCCGGGGCGGCACGGTGCCGGAACCGGGATCGCTCGCCGCAGCGATCGTCGCGTTGTCAGTGCTCGCGGCCACCCGCCGCCGCGCAAGCTTGCGTGCGACCCGCTGAACCAAGGTTCAGCCGTTGACGTCGCGGCTCGATCGGGGGCTCAGGAAACTCGAACGCCCTCGAAATGCCCGAGACGGATCTGGGGAACGGGCTGCGGCAGCGCTGGAAGCGCGTGAACAGGGCGTCGCAGCCGTCGCCGTGCGCCGAGCCGGCCGACCCGCACCCCTTCCCTTGCCCCATGACGGCACCCCCCGAGGCGTACCGCGGCAGTGAGGCCGGCGCCCTCAGCCGCGCCGGCCGTGGGCGTTGGCCAGCGCTGCCAGGCCGATCCCGAGCGGCGGCAGGCCGGCCGGGGCCGGGACGGGCACCGGACGGATCGGGTCGTCGAGATCGACCTCCATGCGCATCGTCAGCCCCGGTGTGCCTGCCAGTTCGACGCCCAGCGCGTAGGGGAGGCCCACCGCCGGCATGTCGAGGGTGAAGGCCTCGCCCAGCGAGCCGAACAGCAGCCCGAGCCTGTCGACGGGGTCGGCGTTTCCCGGACTGGAGATCAATGCATCCGAGGCACCGGCAGTCCGCGCGTTCGTCGCCTTGACGGCGATGGCGCAGCTGCCGCGCTGGACCAGCGCGATGTTCCCGGCCGCGAAACCCGCGAAGTCCGCGGCGTTGCAGCCGCTCGTGTCGGTATTGCCGAGGCCCGGCAGCAGCTCGGCGGCCGACACCGCGGCCGTGACGTCACCGTTGCCCGACCAGCGCATCGGGTCGACGTCGACACCGCAGACATGGTGGATGCTCAGGGGACCGGGCTGCGACAGGATGGTGGCCGACCCGACGGCCGCGATCAGCGGCGCCGCGGCGGCGGGATCAGGGTCCTGGCCAGGCCGCGAAGCGCGCCGCCGTCGAACGTCGGCGGGACATCCCGAGCGCGACGGCGACCTTCGCGAGAACGATCAACGTGCGCAGCGACGAACGGCGCGCGATCGGGGCTCAGCGAATCGGCACGGGCCGGCTGCGGTCCGCAGGCGCGACATCGGCGCCGCGGTCGCCACGGGATGGTTGCAGATGACCGGCGGGGCGGGCCGTGGTGTGCCCAGTGCCCGCCGCGAAACGCCGGACGGCCTAGAACTGCTGCCAGTCGCCGTCGTCGATCGCGTCGGCGAGCACCGGCACGGGACGGGTCGGCTTCGTGTCGGTCGCTGCGCTCGCGTTGGTCGGCGCGCGGGCGGGCTCGGCGGGGCGCGGCGGCATCGCGGGCGGCCGGGCGGGCGTCGGGGTGGGCGCACGTTCGGCCGCCGCGCTCGACACCGGTGCGCCGCCTTCGGCCAGCCGGAAGGTGCTGACCACGCCGGCCAGGCGCAGCGCCTGGTCCTTCAGGCTCTCGGCGGCCGCGGCACCTTCTTCGACCAGCGCGGCGTTTTGCTGCGTGACCTGGTCGAGCTGGCCCACCGCGGTGTTGACCTGCCCGATGCCGGTGCTCTGCTCGCGCGTTGCGGCGCTGATCTCGCCGATGATGTCGGTCACGCGCTGCACGCTGGCCACGATCTCGTGCATCGTCTTGCCGGCGTCGGCCACCAGCCGGGTGCCGGTGCCGACCTTGTCGACGCTGGTGCCGATCAGCGCCTTGATCTCCTTGGCCGCCTCGGCGCTGCGCTGCGCCAGGCTGCGCACCTCGCCGGCGACCACCGCGAAGCCGCGGCCCTGCTCGCCGGCGCGCGCCGCCTCGACCGCGGCGTTGAGCGCGAGGATGTTGGTCTGGAACGCGATGCCGTCGATGGTGCCGATGATGTCGGCGATCTTCTGGCTGCTGGCGTGGATCTGCTGCATCGTCTCGACGACCTCGGCCACCACCTGCCCGCCCTGGCGCGCGACGCCCGACGCCGACACCGCGAGCTGGTTGGCCTGCGCGGCCGAGTCGGCGCTGTGGCGCAGCGTGCTGGCCAGCTGTTCCATCGACGCCGCGGTCTGCTGCAGGCTCGCCGCGGCCTGCTCGGTGCGCGACGACAGGTCCTGGTTGCCGCTGGCGACCTCGCTGCTGGCCAGGCGGATGCCTTCGGTCGACGCGCGCACCTCGCCGACGACGCGGCGCAGGCTGTCCTGCATCTGCGCGAGCGCGCGCAGCAGGTCGCCGATCTCGTCGCTGCGGTCGCTGTGCAGCGGCACCGCGAGGTCGCCGGCGCCGATGCGCCGGGCGTGCTCGACCGCCTCGCGCAGCGGGCGCACGATCGCACGCACCGCGAAACGCGTGGCCGTGCCGAGCAGCGCGAGCATCGCGAACACCGCCGCGGCGACGCGCCAGACGGTGGCCTCGCGCGCCTGCGCGTTGTCGACGCGCATGGCGTCCCAGCGCTGCTGCTGCAGCGTCGCGAAGTCGCGCTGCGCCTGCACGTAGGTGGCGATCGCCGATGCCACGCTGTCGCGCACCGCGGCGGCGGCGGCATCGGCCTGGCCGTCGGCCTTGAGCTTCGCGGCGGCGTTGCGCGCGTCGATGTAGGCCTTGCGCGTCGCGGCCACGCGCTGCAGCGCGGCCTTCTCGTCGTCGTCGGTGGACAGCGCGTCGACCTGCTTGTGCAACTCGCTGATCTTCGCCGTGGTGGCCTGGATCTGCGGCGCCATCGTCGCCTCGACCGCCGGGTCGGCCGACAGCAGGCTGGCCAGCACGCGCGCGGCGTTGGTCTCGGTCAGCCCGGCCCAGCGCAGCGTGGCCTCGAGCTTGGCCTGCTGCGCCTGCTCGAGCTGGGCGCCGTGCGCGATCTGGCCGCGGGTGTGGATCAGCGTCGCGCCGAACAGCAGCGCGACCAGTGCGGCCATGGCCAGGGTGGGCAGCCACAGGCGCTGCGCGATCGAGAGTTTCATTTCACGTTCCGGGGAGGCTTGGCAGAGGCGGGGCGGGCCGCGGGGCGTCAGCCGGCGCGGTCGATCAGGCCCATGTCGGCGCTGGTCATCAGCGCCTCGATGTCCATCAGGATCAGCATGCGCGCGGCCTGCTCTGTGCCGACGGTGCCGATGCCGGTGATGAAGCGCGCGTCGATCTGCGCGCTCAGCTCGGGCGCGGGCTTGATCTGCTCGGCGCCGAGTTCGAGCACGTCGGACACCGCGTCGACCACGGCGCCGACCACGCGGCCGCGCACGTTGAGCACGATGACGACGGTGAAGCCGTCGATCTCGGCGCGTTCGCAGCCGAGCTTGAGCCGCAGGTCGACGATCGGCACGATGACGCCGCGCAGGTTGACGACGCCCTTGAGGAACGCCGGGGCGTTGGCGATGCGCGTCGGCGGTTCGTACGAGCGGATCTCCTGCACGCGCAGGATGTCGATGCCGTACTCCTCGTCGCCGAGGCGGAAGGTCAGGTACTCGCCCTGCGCGGCGCGGCGCGCGGCCTCGGCGCGCGCGACGTGGGTGGTTTCGTGGATCATCTCCATCGCAAGGTCCTCGGTCGGGGGGTGCGGTCAGAAGGTCTGCCAGTCGGCGGCGGCCGCCGCGGCGTCGCGGTCGGTGGCGACCGCGGCCTTGGGGTCAACGGCGGCGCGGTCGCCGGCGCGGCCGGCGGCGCGGTCGGGCGGCGGGGCGGACGGCCGGCGCGCACGCTGCAGCGCCTGCGCGGCGACCTGTGCCGACGCGGGCGCGGACGAGGGCATGGGCATGGGCACCGGTGCCGGTGCCGGTGCCGGTGCCACGCCGTCGACGCGGAAGGTCGCGACCACCGCGGCGAGGCGCTGCGCCTGGTCCCTCAGGCTCTCGGCGGCGGCCGCCGACTGCTCGACCAGCGCGGCGTTCTGCTGCGTCATGCGGTCGAGCTCCGAGACCGCGGCGCCGACCTGGCCGATGCCCTGGCTCTGCTCGCCGGCGGCGGCACTGATCTCGCCGATGATGTCGCTCACGCGCTGCGCGCTGGCCATGATCTCGTCCATCGTCGCGCCGGCCTCGCCGACCAGCCTCGTGCCTTCGTGCACGCGCTCGACGCTGGTGCCGATCAGCGCCTTGATCTCCTTGGCCGCCTCGGCGCTGCGCTGCGCCAGGCTGCGCACCTCGCCGGCGACCACCGCGAAGCCGCGGCCCTGCTCGCCGGCGCGCGCCGCCTCGACCGCGGCGTTGAGCGCGAGGATGTTGGTCTGGAACGCGATGCCGTCGATGACGCCGATGATGTCGGCGATGCGCTTCGAGCTGGCGTCGATCTCGCCCATCGTCGCGACGACCTGCGCGACGACCGCGCCGCCGCGCTGCGCGACGTCGGCCGCCGACGAGGCCAGCTGGTTGGCCTGCGCCGCGGCGTCGGCGCTGTGGCGCACCGTGCCGGTGAGCTGCTCCATCGACGCGGCGGTCTGCTGCAGGTTGCTCGCGGTCTGCTCGGTGCGCGCGCTCAGGTCGGCGTTGCCGCTGGCGACCTCGCCGCTGGCGACCTGGATGCTGTCGGCCGCCCCGCGCACCTGGCCGACGATGCGCGCCAGCGCGGCCTGCATCTCGCGCTGCGCCTGCTGCAGCGCCGCGGTCTCGTCGCGGCCTCGCACCTCGATGCGGCCGGTGAGATCCCCGGTGGCGATGTCGTGCGCGAAGCGGCGCGCGCGCTCCACCGGCCCGCAGATCGAGGCCATGTTGGCCAGCGTCAGCGGCACCACGAGCAGCGCGGCCAGCGCCAGCGCCGCGGCGAACAGCGCCAGCGTCTCGCGCTCGGCGTCGGCGGCCGAGCGTCGCGCCGCGTCGGCCTCGGCGGCGAGCAGCGTCGTCAGCCTGGCCAGCAGCGCCTGCGACGCGTCCACATGCTCCTTGGCGCGCGCCATCATGCGGTCGGCGGTGGTCGCGGTGTCGTAGCCCTCGGCCTCGAGCTGGCGGACCACCGGCTCGGTGGCCGCGGCGTAGGCTTCGACGCGCTGGCGCAGCTCGGCGAGCACGGCGTTGTCCTCGTCGTCGCCGCCGTCGCGCATGCGCTCGATCAGCTCGAGCGTGCGCGCGACGGTCTGGCGCCACTTGTCGCGGTACGCCAGCACCTGCTCGGTGCGCTCGTAGTTGATGATCATGTCCTTCTCGTAGCGGCGCAGGTCGCCCATCGCCGAGCGCAGCTCGCCGGCCAGCGCCGCCTCGGCGACGACGTGGTCCGAGATCGCGTGGTTGACCTGCTGCATGCGGAACATGCCCCACAGGCCGGCGCCGCCGACGACGGCCAGCAGCAGCAGCACGATGCCGATCGCGCCGAGCATGCGCGTGCGGATGCTGAACTGGCGCAGCAGGTGGACGATGGGGTTCATCGGGCAGACTTCCTGATCAGTGGCGCGCACCGCGCACCAGGGAACCGACGTCGAGGATCAGCGCGACGCGGCCGTCGCCGAGGATCGTCGCGCCCGACACGTCGTCGACGCGGCGGTAGTTGACCTCGAGGTTCTTCACCACGACCTGCTGCTGGCCGAGCAGCTCGTCGACGAGCAGCGCGATGCGCCCGCCTTCGTCCTCGACGACGACCATGATCCCGGGCGGCTGCGCGTCGCGTCGCGGCACCGCGAACACGCGTTCGAGCTCGACCACCGGCAGGTACTCGTCGCGCACCTGCACCACGCGGCCGCTGCCGCCGATCGTGCGGATCGTGCCGGCGCGCACCTGGAACGACTCGACCACCGACGCCAGCGGCAGGATGTAGCACTCGTCGCCGACGCCCACGCTCATGCCGTCCATGATCGCCAGCGTCAGCGGCAGGCGCACCTTGACGCTCATGCCGTGACCCTCGGCCGAGTCGATCTCGACCGTCCCGCCGAGCGCGGTGATGTTCTTCTTCACGACGTCCATGCCGACGCCTCGGCCCGAGACGTCGGTGACCTGCTCGGCGGTGGAGAAGCCGGGCGCGAAGACCAGGTTCCAGACCTCGGCGTCGGTGAGCGTGTCGGGCGCGTCGATGCCCTTCTCGCGCGCCTTGGCCAGCAGCTTCGCGCGGCTGAGGCCCTTGCCGTCGTCGCGCACCTCGATGACGACGCTGCCGCCCTGGTGGCTGGCCACCAGCGTGATCGTGCCGTGCTCGGGCTTGCCACGCGCCAGCCGCTCGGCGGGCGTCTCGATGCCGTGATCGCAGCTGTTGCGCACCAGGTGCGTCAGCGGGTCGGTGATCTTCTCGACCAGCCCCTTGTCGAGCTCGGTCGCCTCGCCGTGCGTGACCAGCTCGACCTTCTTGCCGAGCTTGGCCGCGAGGTCGCGCAGCATGCGCGGGAAGCGGTTGAACACCAGCGACATCGGGATCATGCGGATCGACATCACCGCTTCCTGCAGGTCGCGCGTGTTGCGTTCCAGGTCCGCCAGGCCAGCGGCGAGCGCCTGCAGCGCGGCGCCTTCGACGCCCTTGCTGTTCTGCGCCAGCATCGCCTGCGTGATCACGAGTTCGCCGACGAGGTTGATCAGCTGGTCGACCTTGTCCACCGACACGCGCAGCGTCGACGACTCGACCGTCGCGCCGCGCGTTTCGCCGCGCGGCGCGGGGCGGACCACCGGGGCGGGCTGCGGCGGCGCGGGCGACGCGGCCGCGGCGGCCGGCGTGCCCGGCGCGTCGGCGAAGAAGCCGTAGCCGGGGTCGTCGGGCTGCGCCGGCGGAGCGCCGGGCGCGCCGGCGTGGAAGCCGTACCCCGGGCCGAGCGGCGCGATGCGGATCTGCTCGCGTGCGACGTGAAAGCCGAACAGGTCGAGCAACTCGGCGTCGGCGCTGGTGGTCAGCACCTTGTAGCGCCGCATGCCGTCGGCGGCGTGGCCGGCGTCGAGCGGCTCGATGGTGCCCAGGTCGGTGATCTCGCGGAACAGCTCGGCCAGGTTGTCGGCCAGCTCGGGCTGCTCGAGCGGCCCGATGGTGATCTCGAGCGCGCGCACCGCGGCTCGCGCGGCCGCCGCGGCGCCAGCGGCCGCGCCCTCGCTGGCCCCGGCCGCCGGCGCCGCGGCAGCAGCGGCCGGGGAGGGCGCGGCGGTCGGGGCGTGGGCCGGTGCACTGCCTTCGGCCAGCGCACGGATCGCCGCCAGCAGCTGCTGGGCGTCGACCGCGGCGACGTCGTGGCCCTGGTGCCGCGCCAGCTGCGCCTTCAGCGCGTCGCCGGCGGCGAGCAGCACGTCGACCATCGCCGCGGTGGGCGCCAGCTCGTGGCGGCGCAGCCGGTCGAGCAGCGTCTCCATCTGGTGCGTCAGCTCGGCGACGTCGGCGAAACCGAAGGTCGCCGCGCCGCCCTTGACCGAGTGCGCGCAGCGGAACACCGCGTGCAGCGTCTCGTCGTCGACCCGGTCGAGGTCGATGTCGAGCAGCATCTGCTCCATCTGCTCGAGGTTCTCGCCGGCCTCCTCGAAGAAGACCTGGTAGAACTGGCTCAGGTCGATGCCCGCGGCGGCGCTGCCGGGCGTGGTGTCAGCCATCGAGGACTCCTGCGGGGATGCCGCGGCGCGCAGCGCCTGCGATCACTTGACGACCTTGCCGATGACCTCGATCAGCTTCGCGGGGTCGAACGGCTTGACCAGCCAGCCGGTGGCACCGGCGGCGCGCCCGGCCTGCTTCATCTGGTCGCTCGACTCGGTGGTCAGGATCAGGATCGGCGTGGTCTTGTACTTCGTGTTCTCGCGCAGCTTGCGCGTCAGGCCGATGCCGTCCAGGCGCGGCATGTTCTGGTCGGTGAGCACCAGGTGGAAGTCGCCCTTGCTGGCCTTGTCCCAGGCGTCGACGCCGTCGACCGCCTCGACGACGTGGAAGCCGGCGTTCTTCAGCGTGAACGACACCATCTGGCGCATCGACGCCGAGTCGTCCACCGCGAGGATTGAGTGCATGGGGTTCTCCGCGAGTCCTTGGGGATTTCGGTGCGTGGGCGGCGATCTTTAAAACAGCTCGACCGAGCCGGCGTCCATCTCGTCCTGTGTCACCGGGTTCGGGCGCTGCGGAGCGTGGGTGACGAGCGCCTCGCCATCGTCGTCGTCGCCCATCGCGTCGCGCGCCAGCCGGTCGGCGCAGTGGCGCAGCCGGTGCTGCGAGTGCGCCACCAGCTGCGAGGCCATGTCCTGGAACTGCAGCGCCGTCACCGCGCGGCCGAGGTGGGTGCGCAGCCGATCGCGAAGCGGCGAGGCGTCGAGCGCGGTGGCCTCGTGGTCGGCGGCGTGGAAGCTCACCAGCAGCGCGTCGCTGGCGTGTTCGAGCAGCGACAGCAGGCGCTCGAGGTCGTTGCACACCGTCATCAGGTCGTCCTGCAGCGCCGCCGCCGCGGCCAGCGGCAGGCGTTCGGTGCCGCCGGGCAGGTGGATGTCGTCGTTCATGTCCACGCTCCAGCGCGCCTCGCGCCGCCCGCGCCGCCCGCCCCCCCGACGATCCGGCGGCCATCGCGCACCCGGCTCGACCGGCGCGCGCCCGGCGCCGCCTTCGACGGCGCCGGGCGCCGTCGAACGACGGTCGCTGCGGACCGTTCGTCGCGCGCGAGGGCGGGCCGGCGTGCGGGCCGACCGGCGTCGCCACGGGCGCTGCGGGGGTGGTTCATGTCAACTCCGTCGGGGCGGGGCCGGGGCCGGGGGCGCACGCCGTCCGTCCCCGCGGGATGCCTTGACTTCGGCCGGTGCGCCGCGGGGTTGAGCGGCAATACGCGGTCCAACGCCCGCCAATTCGCGTGCGCCCGGCGCGCACGGCGGCCGGTGGCGGCGCTGGGCGATACTTTGGCCATGAATCCGCCCGCGTTCTCGCGCCGGCTGCGCGTGCTGCACCTCGAGGACTCGGTGCTCGACCACGAGCTGGCGGCCACCCAGCTGCGCCGCAGCGGGCTCGACGTCGAGATGCGCCGCATCGAGACCGCCGCCGAGCTGCGCGACGCGCTGTCCGAGACCTGGGACGCCGTGCTGTCGGACTTCAACCTGCCCGGATTCAGCGGCCTGGACGCGCTCGAGATGGTGCGCGCCGGCGCGCAGGCGCTGCCGTTCATCCTGCTGTCCGGCGAGATCGGCGAGGACACCGCCGTGCAGGCGATGCGCCACGGCGCCAGCGACTACCTGCTCAAGCACAACATGGCGCGGCTCGCGCCGGCGATGGAGAACGCGATCGCCGCGGCCGAGGCCGAGCGCGCGCACCGCGCCGCCGACCGCGAGCTGGCGCTGTCGCGCCAGCGGCTGTCGGAGCTGGCGCAGCACCTGCAGACCAGCATCGACGGCGAGCGCGCGGCGATCGCGCGCGAGATCCACGACGACGTCGGCGGCTCGCTGGTGGCGCTGAAGTTCGACCTGGCCTGGATCGAGCGCCGTACCGCCGACCCCGAGGTGCGCCAGCGCGTGCAGGCGGCGCTGGAAACCGTGACGCACGCGCTCGACAGCAGCAAGCGCATCATGCACAACCTGCGCCCGGCGATCCTCGAGCAGGGGCTGGTGGCCGCGCTGCAGTGGATGGCCGGGCGCTTCGAGAAGCGCACCGGCATCGCCTGCGCTTTCCGCAGCAGCCACGACGAGCTGCCCGAGCTGCCCGCGGGCGTGCCGCTGGTGGCCTACCGCACCGCGCAGGAGGCGCTGACCAACATCAGCAAGCACGCACAGGCGCGGCGCGTGTCGATCGACTTGGCGCTGGCGCGCGGCGTGCTGTCGCTTGAGGTCGCCGACGACGGCGTCGGGCTGACGCGCGCCGACCTGGCCAAGGCGCGCAGCTTCGGCATCCGCGGGCTGCACGAGCGCGCGTCGACGGTGGGCGGCACCATCGACCTGTCGAGCGGGCGGCGCGGGACGTCGCTGCTGCTGAGCGTGCCGGTGGCGGCGGCGCACGCGCCGCCGGTGCGCGACCCCGGCCCCGACTCCGACCTCGAGCACGACCCGACCACCGCCTGGGGGGACCTGTGATCAAAGTCATCCTCTGCGACGACCACGCGCTGGTGCGCCGCGGCATCCGCGACACGCTGTCCGACGCGTCGGACATCGAGGTCGTCGGCGAGGCCGGCGACTACGGCGAACTGCGCACGCTGATGCGCACGCTCGCCGAAGGCGCCTCGCCGTGCGACGTGCTGGTGCTCGACATCAACCTGCCGGGGCGCAGCGGTCTGGACGTGTTGCGCGTGCTCAAGGACGAGGGCAGCGCGGTGAAGGTGCTGGTGGTCAGCATGTACCCCGAGGACCAGTACGCGATCCGCGCGCTGCGCGCCGGCGCCTTCGGCTACGTCAACAAGGGCGGCGACCCGCAGCTGCTGGTGCAGGCGGTGCGCACCGTGGCGCAGGGACGCAAGTACGTGACGCCGGAGATCGCGCAGATGCTGGTCGAGAGCCTGACCGCGCCGGCGCCGGAGCAGGCGCACGAAAAGCTGTCCGACCGCGAGCTGCAGACGCTGGTGATGATCGCCTCGGGCAAGCGGCTGTCGGACATCGCCGAGGAACTGATGCTGTCGCCGAAGACGGTGTCGGTGTACCGTGCGCGCGTGCTCGAGAAGCTCGGGCTGTCGAACAACTCGGAGCTGACCGTGTACGCGATCCGCAACGGGCTGGTCGGCGATTGAGCGCGGCGCCCGCGCAGGAGGGCAGGTCATGAGACGGGTCACCGGCATCGGCGGCATCTTCTTCCAGGCGCGCGATCCGGCGGCGCTGCGCGACTGGTACCGCCGGCACCTGGGCATCGACGTGCAGGATTGGGGCGGCACGGCGTTCGGCTGGACCGACGCCGACGGTCGGCCCTGCGGCGGCACGACGGTCTGGTCGATCGGGCCGGCCGACGGCGAGGCGTTCGCGCCGAGCCGCGCGCCGTTCATGATCAACTACCGCGTCGAAGACGTGCGCGCTCTGGTCGGCGCGCTGCGCGCCGAGGGTTGCCAGGTGCTCGACCGCATCGAGGCGTCCGACTTCGGCACGTTCGCCTGGGTGCTCGACCCCGAGGGCCACAAGGTCGAGCTCTGGCAGCCCCCGCCGGGGCGCTGACCGCGCGCCGCCCACCGGACCCTGACCGGCTCGCCGGTCGTGCGGGCCGGCTGCAGGCGTGCGTGCCGGCGGCTTGATCCGTGTCGAGGTGCGCGACGCCGCGGCGCGACACACTGGCGCGCCTGCCGAGCGCCTTCGCGAAAGGACCCCACGAGATGCGCAAGCTCCCCGCCCGCTACGCGCCGCTGGTCGCGCCGATGCTGCTGTCGCTGCTGATGACCTTCGTCGTCTCGGGCATCGCCACCTGGCGCGGCATCGGGCTGCCCGCGAACTTCGTCTCGGTGTGGTGGGGCGCCTGGGGGCTGTCGTGGGTGATCGCGTTCCCGACGCTGCTGGCGGTGCAGCCGGTGGTGCGCCGCCTGACCGCGGCGATCGTCGAGACGCACCCGGGCGCGGCTACTGGAAGCGCGCCAGCATCGCCTCGAGCGCGGTCGTGAAAGGCACCTGCATCATCGGCAGCGTCAGCAGCATGCCCAGCAGCCCGACGCCGACCGTGATCGGAAAGCCGATCGCGAAGATATTCATCTGCGCGGCCACGCGCGAGATCAGCCCGAGCACGAGGTTGACGAACAGCAGCATCGCGATGATCGGCAGCGCGATCCACAGCCCGAGGCGGAACACCTCGGCGCCCCAGGCCTGCGGCTGCATCTGGCGCACGAAGGCGAACGGTTCGGGCCCGATCGGGAACGCGGTGAAGCTGGCGACCACCGCGGCGATGACGATCAGGTGGCCGTTGATGACGATGAACAGCCACGCCACCGCGGTGCCGAAGAAGCGCCCGGTGGCGGTGCCCTGACTGGCGGTGACCGGGTCGAAGAAGCCGGCGAAGTTCAGCCCCATCTGCAGCCCGATCACCTCGCCGGCCAGCTCGACCGCGGCGAACACGAGCCGCACCGCGAAGCCCAGCGCGATGCCGATCACCAGTTGCTGCGCCACCAGCAGCGCCGCGGCCGGCGCGTCGAGCGCGATCGCGGCGACCTCGGGGGCCAGCGGCGGCAGCACCGGCTGCGCGGCCAGCGCGATGAAGAACGACAGCGCGATGCGCACGCGCAGCGGCACGGTGCGCGTGCCCAGCACCGGCAGCGCGGCGAACAGCGCGAGCACGCGCAGGAACGGCCAGATCAGCGGGCTGATCCAGGCCAGCAGCTGGGTGTCGCTGAAGGTGACCATGTCCGCTCAGGGGCTGCCTCGGGCGCCGTGCGGGGACGACGACCGGGTGTTGCGGACCGAGACCTGCCGGCCTCGGCAGGCCATCGTCCCGACGCGCCTGGGACAGACCACGACGGTGCCGGATCGCCGCCGGCGGGGCACGTCGCGACCGGAAGCGAAGGAGGAGCCACCGGCCTCAGGCCGGCGGCGGGCGACATGGAGGGCGCGGCCTGCCCCGCCGGCGGCGGTCCCGTGCCGACCACTGCAGGCAGCCGAAGCGGCGCGGCTGCAACGGCTGCAACCGGCGGCAGTCGGCTGAGGCGGAGTCGTTGCGCCAGGGGTGGTCTGCGGCGTCATCCCACGGCAGAGGGAATCGACTGCAGCGTGCGCTGCAGGTACTCCACCAGCGTGGTCAGCATCCACGGACCGGCGACGGCCAGCGCGACCACCGCGCCGACGATCTTCGGCACGAAGCTCAGCGTCGCCTCGTTGATCTGCGTGGCGGCCTGGAACACGCTGACGACCAGGCCGATGCCGAGCACGGTCAGCAGGATCGGCGCGGCGACCATCAGCAGCAGCCACAGCCCCTGCTGGCCGGTGGTGAAGACCTGGGTCGCGTCCATCGTGGAGGTCCTTTCCGGGGTGCATGCCACCGCTGTGGCGCCGAAGTCGGATGTGCCTCGACGCTTCGAGCGACCGCCGCGGATCCGGCTTGGCCGGTCCGCGGGCGGCGCCGCCTCGAGGGGCAAGCGCCGCAGGCGCTTCGGGGGCGGGTCGTCATGTGGCGAACGAAGCCGCCAGCGAACCCAGCAGCAGGTTCCACCCGTCGGCGAGCACGAACAGCATCAGCTTGAACGGCAGCGCCACCAGCACCGGGCTGAGCATCATCATGCCCAGGCTCATCAGCACGCTGGCGACGATCATGTCGATGATCAGGAACGGGATGAAGATCAGGAACCCGATCTGGAACGCGCTCTTCAGCTCGCTGGTCACGAACGCCGGCACCAGCACCTTGAACGGCACCGCCTCGCCGGCCGTTCCCTCGGGCAGCTTGGCCAGGCGCGCGAACAGCTGCAGGTCGCTCTGGCGCGTCTGCTTGAGCATGAACTCGCGCATCGGCACCTCGCCGCGCGACAGCGCCTCGTCGAACGCGATCTGGTTGGCCGCGTACGGCTGCCACGCCTGTTCGTAGACGCGGTCCACCGTCGGCCCCATGACGAACAAGGTCAGGAACAGGCTCAGGCCGATGATCACCTGGTTCGGCGGCGCGGCCTGCGTGCCCAGCGCCTGGCGCATCAGGCTGAGCACGATGACGATGCGCGTGAACGCGGTCATCAGCAGCAGCACCGCGGGCACGAAGCTCAGCGCGGTGAAGAACAGCAGCGTCTGGATCGGCACCGAGTAGCTGGTGCCGGCGCCCTGCGCGACCATCAGTGGCAGCGTCGCGCCGGGCGGCGGCGCCGGCTGCGCGGCGGCCAGCAGCGGCAGCGCGAGCAGTGCCAGCGCGGCGCCTGCGCGCGCCACGCGGGGACGATGCTCAGGCATCGCGCTGCTTTTCGCGCGGGTGCACGCCCAGCTGCGACAGCAACTGCGCGAACGGCGCCGACGACTCGCCCGCGGCGGGCGTCGTCGCGGCGTTGCCGGGCAACATCTCGTGCAGCGGCGTGATCTGCTGAGCCGTCACGCCCAGCACCAGCCAGCGGCGCTCGCTGCCCTGGCCGATCTCGACCGTGACCAGGCGCTGGCCGGGCGCCAGCGGCAGCACGCCGACGGTGCGCATCGCGCCGGGCATCTGCGCCGCGGCGCCGACCGGCGAACGCTTGACCAGCCACAGCACCAGCGGGATCGCCGCGACGACGACGGCGAACCACATCAGCGCGCTCAGGCCGGAGGGCAGGGCATCCATCGGGCGTCGGGTCCGCGTCGGTCAGGGACGGCTGAGGCGGCGCATGCGCTCGCTCGGCGTGACGATGTCGGTCAGGCGGATGCCGAACTTGTCGTTGACCACCACCACCTCGCCCTGCGCGATCAGGTAGCCGTTGACGAGCACGTCCATCGGCTCGCCGGCCAGCGCGTCGAGCTCGACCACCGAGCCCTGCGCGAGCTGCAGGATGTGCTTGATCGGGATCCGCGTGCGCCCCAGCTCGACGGTGAGCTGCACCGGGATGTCGAGGATCATGTTGATGTCGTTGCCCGCCGCCGCGGTGCCGGCGGCCGGCGCGAGGTTGGCGAACGGCGCCGGCGTGGCCTGCGGCGCGGCGACCTCGGACGCGGTCTCGGGCTTGCTCTCGGCGAGCGCGGCGGCCCACTCGGCGGCCATGCGGTCTTCTTCGCTCATCGTCGCGTCGTCGGTGCGGGTGGCGGGGATCGGTTCAGCGGGCATGCGAGTCTCCGAGCCAGCCCAGGTTCGAGCTGGAGATCAGGCGGTCGACCTTCAGCGCGTAGCGGCCGTTGCTGGTGCCGTAGTGGCACTCGAGCACCGGCACGCCGTCGACCTTGGCCTCGATGGCCGGCGACAGGTCGAGCTCGATGAAGTCGCCGGGCTTGAGCGCGAGCAACTGCTCGACGGTGGCCGGCGCGGTGGCCAGCTCGGCCACCAGCTCGACCTCGGCGGCCTGGATCTGCGTCTTCAGCAGGTTGATCCAGCGCCGGTCGGGCTCGGCCGAGTCGCCTTGCATGGTCGAGTACAGCACGTCGCGGATCGGCTCGAGCGTGCTGTACGGGATGCAGAAGTGCACCATGCCGCTGGTGTCGCCGATCTCGAACGTGAACGAGGTGGCCACGACGATCTCGCTGGGCGTGGCGATGTTGGCGAACTGCGGCTGCATCTCCGAGCGCTGGTACTCGAGCTCGAGCGGGTAGATGCTGCCCCAGGCCTTGCGCCACTCGGCGATCACGACGTCGACCAGGCGCTGGATCACGCGCTGCTCGGTGGGGCTGAAGTCGCGCCCCTCGATGCGCGTGTGGAACTTGCCGGCGCCGCCGAACAGCGCGTCGATCACCGCGAACACCAGGTTCGGGTCACACACGATCAGCCCCGAGCCGCGCAGCGGCTTGACGCTGACGATGTTGAAGTTCGTCGGCACGACGATCTCGCGCAGGAAGGCGCTGTACTTCTGCACCTTGATGCCGCCGATCGAGACCTCGGGGGTCTTGCGGATGAAGTTGAACAGCCCGATGCGGATGTTGCGCGCGAAGCGCTCGTTGATGATCTCCATCGTGGGCATGCGCCCACGCACGATGCGTTCCTGGCTGGCCAGGTCGTAGTCGCGGATGCCGCCGGCCGGCTCGTCGTCGGGCTCGAGCTTCTGGCTCTCGCCGGTGATGCCCTGCAGCAGGGCGTCGACCTCGTCCTGCGAAAGGATCTGCTGGCTCATCGTCGATGCGCTCGCGTGGCGGCCGCGGCGGCGCCGTTCACTGGATGATGAAGTTGGAGAAGTGCACGCGCGTGACCGGCGCCGGCACCGCCGCGCGGCGCGGCCTCGTCGCGGCGTCGTCGCCCGCGGCGCCCGGCGCCGGCAGCTCGAAGCCCAGCGGGCGCAGCGCCTCGCGGCGGATCTCGGCGGCGAGCTGCTCCTTGCCCTCGCGCTGCAGCAGCTCGGCCGAGGTCTTGTGTGCCAGCACCATCAGGATGTTGTTGCGGATCGCCGGCATGAACGCCTTGATGCGCTCGGCGGTCTTCGCGTCGTCGAGCTCGAGCGTGACGCCGATCTGCGCGTAACGCTCGCCGTCGCGGTCGGCGAGGTTGACGGTGAACACCTCCAGCGGCACGAAGGTCGGTGCCGCACCGTCGGCGCGCGCGCGCGTCTCCGCGGCCGCCTCGCTGTCGTCGTCGTCCGTCGCGGCGTTCATCTGCAGCCACCACATCGCGCCGGCGCCGAGCGCGAGCAGCAGCGCCAGCGCCGCCAGCGCGGCGACGATCAGCTTCTTCTTGCCCTTCTTCGGTGCGGCTTCGACGGGGGCGGTGGCGGCGGCGGCAGGCATCGACGGTCCTCGCAACGGTGCCGCCGACGGGGCGGGCACTGCGCACGATTATTCGAGCCGCCCCCGCCGCCGAATCGGCGAATAGCAGGGGCAAAGCGAGGCTTTCGCCGGCCGCAGCGTCGTCGCCCGCCGGCGCCGCAGGCGGCGCATCAGGCGACGAGGTCGACGACGCCGCGGCGGCGCAGCGCGACGGCGGGCAAGGCGTCGGTGCCGCGTTCGACGGCATCGCCCCCCGGGCGCGGCGGGGCGTCGGCGTCGCCACCGCGGTCGCGCGGACGGTCGAACACGCCGCCGCCGGCCAGCATCAGGCCGCTGTCGCGCAGCGCCGCCGCCAGCGCGGGCAGGCTCGCCTCGAGCGCGGTGCGCGTGGCCGCCTGCGCCGCGCTGAAGTCGACGTGCGCGCGCTGGCCGTCGAGCGCGATGTGCACCGCCACCGGGCCGAGATCGGCGGGGTTCAGCTGCAGCACCGCCTGCTGCACGCCGTGGCGGATCCACAGGCCCACCTGCTGGCCCAGCGCCGCGGCGAATGCCGGCGAATGCGGTGGCTGCGGCAGGCGCGCCTCGGGCACCGAGCCACCGGCGGTGGGGCCCGCCTCGGTCGCGGGCGTCGTGGCGGCCGCGGCGAGGGCGGCGGCGTCGCCGAAGGCCGGCGGCGCGGGAGTGCTGCCGGCCGCCGTCGTCGGCACGATCGCGTCGCCCGGCGCCGCGGACGATGCGGCCAGCGCGGCCGCCTCGGCGCGCACGCCGCGTTCGGCCAGCGCGGCGGCGAACGCGCCCGCGTCGGCCGCCTGCAGCGCGTCGCCGGCGCGGCGCGGTGTCGTGGCCGCGGTGGCCGGCGCCGCGCCGGCGTCGTGCGCGGACCCGCCGAGCACACGGCGCGCGGCGGCGTCGTCCGCGCCACCGGCATGCGGCCACGCTGCCGCAGGGGCGCGGGCGCCAGCGCGCCCCGGCGCGGCGGACCGGCCGGCGTCGTCGGTGGCGGTGGCGTCGACCGCGGACGCCGCCGCGACGGCAGCCGGATCGGCAGGCGCGCCCGACGGCGAGCGGGCGGCGAGCTGCTCCGCGAGCCAGGCGCCGGGGGCGGGGTCGGTGGCCTCGGCGGCCAGGCCACCGGCTGCGTCGGGACCGAGCGGGTCGCCGTCGTGCGTCTCGGCGCGCCGCCCGCCCGCGCCGCCGTCGTGCGGCTGCGGCGTCGCGGCCAGGTTCAGGTCGAACAGCGCGGCGAAGGTGCCGGCGTCGCTGCGCGCCGCGTCGGCGCGCGGCACCGCGGTGGCGGCACCGGCGGCCGTGGTCGGGGGCAGGGTGGGGGTGGCCGGGTTCATCGCGGGGTCGGGTTCAGGCGCCGCCGCCGACGGCGACCGCGGGCCACGGGGCTGCCGCGCGCTGCAGCCGCGCGGCGGCCTCGTCGCCGGCCTTCTGCTCGCGGCGCACGGCGCCGCGCCGCTGCTCGTGCGCGCGCCGCTCGATCAGCCTGCGCACCGACGCGACGCGCACCTGCCGCGCGGCGAGCTCGTCGCGGCACTGCCCGGCGTGCGCCGCGGCCTGCGCGGCGTGGCGCTGCTGCTGCGCGATCGCGTCGTCGAGCCGCGTCATGAAGCCGCGGTAGCACTGCACCACCGACACGCTGGCGCCCTGCGCGAACTGCGCACCCCAGCGGGCGCGGTATTCGTCGCGGTAGCCGGCCAGCATCTCGGCCTGCGACTGCGCGCGCCGCGCGTCGTCCTCGGCCTGCTGCAGGCGGCGCAGCGCGGTGTCGCGCAGGGCCTCTTCGCGTTCGAGCAACAGGTGCAGGGTGGGCATGGCGTCTCGCGGGAGTGGGGTCGTGGGGGTCATTCGGGTCGTGCGCCGACGGTGGCCCGCAGCTGCGCGCGGCTGTCGGCCAGCGGCGCGCGTTCGTGCATGTCCTGCTGCAGCAGCGCCTCGAGCGCTGGGCGCAGCCGCACGGCGGCGTCGAGCTCGGGGTCGTGGCCGGGCGCGTACGCGCCCACCTGGATCAGGTCGCGCGCCTTCGACAGCCGCGCCAGCAGCTGGCGCACGCGCCGCGCCGCGTCGAGCTGCTCGCGCGGCGCGATCGCCGTCATCACCCGCGAGATCGAGCGCTCGACGTCGATCGCCGGGTAGTGGCCGCTCTCGGCGAGCTCGCGCGACAGCACGATGTGCCCGTCGAGGATGCCGCGCGCCGCGTCGGCGATCGGGTCCTGCGGGTCGTCGCCCTCGGTGAGCACGGTGTAGAACGCGGTGATCGAGCCGACGCCGTTCAGGCCGTTGCCGCTGCGTTCGACCAGCGCGGGCATCTTCGCGAACACGCTCGGCGGGTAGCCCTTGGTGGCCGGCGGCTCGCCGATGGCCAGCGCGATCTCGCGCTGCGCCATCGCGTAGCGCGTCAGGCTGTCCATCAGCAGCAGCACGTGCTGGCCGCGGTCGCGGAAGTGCTCGGCGATGGCGGTGGCGTAGCCCGCGCCCTGCAGCCGCAGCAGCGGCGGCGCGTCGGCGGGCGCGGCGACCACCACGCTGCGCGCGCGGCCCTCGGCCTCGAGGATGTCCTCGATGAACTCCTTGACCTCGCGCCCGCGCTCCCCGATGAGCCCGACGACGATCACGTCGGCGGCGGTGTAGCGCGCCATCATGCCCAGCAGCACGCTCTTGCCGACGCCGGTGCCGGCGAACAGCCCGATGCGCTGGCCGCGGCCGACGGTGAGCAGCGCGTTGATCGCGCGCACGCCGGTGTCCAGCGGCTGGCGGATCGGGTCGCGGTCCATCGCGTTGATCGGGCGGCGCGTCATCGGCTCGTCGCGGGTGTGCGCGATCGGGCCCAGGCGGTCGATCGGCTGGCCCATCGAGTCGACGACGCGCCCGAGCAGGCCTTCGCCCATCGGCAGGTGCAGTCCGCGGTCCTCGCTGCGGCGCCAGGGGTGCACCTGCTCGCCGAGCACCGGCGGCACCACGGGCACGTCGCGCGGCACGACGCGCGCGCCGCTGGCCAGGCCGTGCAGTTCGCCGGTGGCCATCAGGTAGGCGCGGTCGCCGTGGAAACCGACGACCTCGGCAAGCACCGGCGCGGCGCCGCTGACGCGCACCTCGCACACCGCGCCCACCGGCACGCGCACCCCGGCGGCCTCGAGCACCAGCCCGGTGACGCGCACCAGCGTGCCCTCGGTGGCCAGCGGCTGCGGCGTCGCGGCCCAGTTGCGCAGGTCCTGCAGGTAGCGCGTCCAGCGCTGCGTGCGCGCCTCGGCGGTGGTCGTCACGTCCGGTCCTCCGCTGCGCCGTCGACCCACGGCACGGCCTGTCCCAGCGACGCCGCGGCCTGCGCCCAGCGCGTGGCGATGCCCGCGTCGACGCGACCCAGGTCGGACTCGACGATGCAGCCGCCGCGCGCCACGTCGGGCGAGGCGACCAGCCGCGCGCCGCGCGCGGCCAGCGCCTCGGCGGCGCCCTCGGCGACCAGCGGCTGGTCGTCGGGGTGCACGCTGATGCGGATGTGGCGCGCCGACATCAGCACCGCGGCCAGCGCGTCCTCGGCGACGCGGGTCACCAGCTCGGGGCGCGTGGCCAGTTCGCTGCGCACGACCTGGCGCGCCAGCTCGACGGCGGTGTGCGCCAGCGTGGCGGCCATCTCGCGTTCGAGGCCGAGCAGCGCGGCGTCGAAGCGCTCGAGCAGCGCGCCCACCTGTGCCGTCGTCTGCGCCGCGAAGCTGCGCTTGAAGCCGTCGAGCGCGACCAGGCCGTCGCGGTAGCCGTCGTGGTAGCCGGCCTGGCGCGCGGCGTCGAGCCGCGAGGAACCCGGCTCGGTGCCGGCGGTCGACGGCTCGTCGGCGGCGTCGCCCGCGCCGCGGCCGGCGTCGCCCGGCGCGCCGCCGCCGAACGCGTCGGGGGTCCAGGCGGCGAAGTCGCGCAGCTCCTCGCGCGGGATGAAACGCGCGTAGTTCGGGACGCGGTCGACGGGCTTGTTCGGGTTCGACATCGGCGCGGCCCGTCAGACGTACTGGTCGTCGCCGCTGCCGCCGAGCACGATCTGCCCTTCGTCGGCGAGGCGGCGCACGATCTTCAGCATCTCCTTCTGTTCGGCCTCGACCTCCGACAGGCGCACCGGCCCGCGCGACTCGAGGTCCTCGCGCAGCGTCTCGGCGGCGCGCGTGGACATGTTGCGGAAGACCTTGTCGCGCAGCGTCGGGCTCGCGCCCTTGAGCGCGACCACCAGCGACTCGCTCTGCACCTCCTTGAGCAGGGCCTGGATGCCCTTGTCCTCGAGCTGCTCGAGGTCGTCGAAGGTGAACATGTTGTCCATGATCTTCTGCGCGAGGTCGGCGTCGGCCTCGCGGATGTAGTCGAGCACCGAGGTCTCGACCGAGCTGCCCAGCAGGTTGATGATCTCGGCGGCGGTCTTCGCGCCGCCCAGCGACGACTTCTTCAGCCGGTCGCCGCCGGCGAGCACGCGGCTGAGCACGTCGTTGAGGTCCTTCAGCGCCGACGGCTGGATGCCGTCGAGGGTGGCCACGCGCACCAGCACCTCGTTGCGCTGGCGCTCGCCGAAGCACTTGAGCACCTCGCTGGCGTGTTCGTGGTCGAGGTGCACGAGGATCGCCGCGACGATCTGCGGGTGCTCGTTGCGCAGCAGCTCGGCCACCGAGCCGGGGTCCATCCACTTCAGGCTCTCGATGCCCGAGACGTCGCTGCCCTGCAGGATGCGCTCGATCAGCAGGTTGGCCTTGTCGTCGCCGAGTGCCTTGCGCAGCACCGACTTGACGTACTCGTCGTTGTCGGCGACCAGCGTGCTGTGCTCCCCGGCGACGGTGTGGAAGCGCTCGAGCACCGCGTCGACCTTCTCGCGCGGCACCGTGCGCATCCTCGCGATGGCCTCGCCGACGCGCTGCACCTCCTTCGGCGCGAGGTGCTTGAAGACCTCGGCGGCCTCCTCCTCGCCGAGCGACATCAGCAGGATCGCCGCGTCCTCGATGCCCTGGTCGTCGAGCGCGGCCATGCTCAGGAGGCTCCCCCGCTGACCCAGCCGCGCACCACGCCGGCCACCGCGGCCGGGTTCTCGCGCGCCAGCTGCCGCGCGCGGTCGAGCCGCTCGCTCGAGCGCGGCGCCTCGAGCGCGGGCAGCGTCGGTGCGCCGGCTTCACCGGGCCGGTCGGCGACCACCGCGTCGAGCCGCGCGCCCAGCGCCGGCGGCGCGATCGTGCGCAGCGCCGGGCGCACCATGCCGAACACCGCGACCAGCGCGACCAGCGTCAGCGCGGCCGGCACCGCCCAGGCGCGCAGCAGGTCCAGCGCCCAGGGCTGACGCCACGCCGGCAGCACCTCGGGCTCGGGCGGCGTCTCGACGCGGAACGGCGCGTTGATCACGCGCACCGAGTCGCCGCGATCCTTGCTGAAGCCGATGCTCTCCTGGACCAGCGCGGTGAGCTTGTCGAGCTCTTCCTTGGACAGCGGGGTGCTGGTGGGCTTGCCCTTCGCGTCGGTGCCGGTGCGGTGGTTGACGACCACCGCGGCGTTCAGGCGCTTGACGTTGCCGGTGGCGGCGCGCGTCACGCGCACGGTCTTGTCGACCTCGTAGTTCGTGACCTGGTCGCGGCGCAGGCTGCCGGCGCCGGCACCGCCCTGCGCGGCCTGCAGGGCGGGCGCGGTGCCCTCGATCGGCGCGCTGGCGGGCACGGGTGGCTGGTTGCTCGCCGCCCCGGGCACGCCGCTGGGCGCCGTCGGCGTCGCGCTGTTGGCCTCGGAGACCTGCTGGCTGCGCACCGCCGCCGGCGCGTTGCCCTGGTTCGGGCTGAACAGCTCCGAGGTCGACTCGGTCTGCGAGAAGTCGACCTCGGCGGTGACGGTGGCGCGCAGGTTGTCGCGTCCGACCAGCGGCTCGAGCAGGTCGACGACGCGCTTGACGTAGGCCTGCTCGACCTGCTGCACGTACTGCAGCTGCTGCGCGTCGAGCCCCTGCTGCGCGAGCGACTCCGACGGGCCCGACAGCAGCGTGCCGTCGTGGTCGAGCACGCTGACCGCCTTCGGGTTCATCTCGGGCACCGACGACGACACCAGGTGCACGATGCCGGCGACCTGCGCGCGTTCGAGCGTGCGCCCGGGGTACAGCGTCAGCAGCACGCTGGCGCTGGGTTTTTGCTGCTCGCGGAAGAAACCGTTCTGGTTCGGCAGCGCCAGGTGCACGCGCGCCGACTGCACCGCCGACAGCGCGCCGATCGAACGCGTGAGCTCGCCCTCGAGCCCGCGCTGGAAGGTCAGCCGTTCCTGGAACTGGGTCTGGCCGAAGCGCGCATTGTCCATCAGCTCGAAGCCGACGACCCCGCCCTTGGGCAGCCCGGCCGAGGCCAGCTTGAGGCGCGCGTCGTGCACGCGGTCGGCGGGCACCAGGATCGCGCTGCCGCCCTCGGCGTGTTTGTACGGCACCGCCATCTGCGACAGCTGCGCGATGATCGCGCCGCCGTCCTTGTCCGACAGGTTCGCGTACAGCACGCGCCAGTCGCCCTGGCGACCCCACAGCGCCAGCGCCACGAGCACCGCGACGAGCGCCGCGATGCCGGCGCCGAGCAGCAGCCGCGACCGCAGCGGCATCGTCGCCAGGCGGGCGAAGGCGCCGCCGCCCGATGCGGGCCCGGCGGCGACGGCATTCGGCGAGGCGGGGATCAGGGCGTTGTCCATCGGGGCTGTGGGCGCGTGGCGGCAGGGCCGGTTCTCGACGGGGTCGATTGTTCGGAAGCGCCCCCGCGCCGATGAAGCGAACAGGGGCGCAAACGCGCGGCACTTCACCCCGCGGCGCGGCGGCCGTGCGACTACAGTGGACAGCGTGCAGGAGGACCGACGCGCCCGATCGGCGACCCGACGATGAAACTCGAGCTCAAGCCCTTCGACTTCGCCCAGGCCGTGGCGCGCGCCGGGCTGCGCACCGACGGCACGCCGCTCGCGGCGCGCGGTGCGCCGGCGGCGCAGGCGCCGAGCTTCCAGCAGGCGATGACGCAGGCGCTGAAGTCGGTCAGCGCGCAGCAGTCCGAGGCGCAGCGCCTGCAGCGCGAACTGCAACTGGACAACCCGCAGGTCAGCCTCGAGCAGACGATGGTCGCGATGCAGCGCGCGCAGATCGGCTTCCAGGCCACGCTGCAGGTGCGCAACCGGCTGGTGCAGGCCTATTCCGAGATCATGAACATGCAGGTTTAGCCCCTGGCGCATGAGTTCTGATCTGAGCACTGGCAACAGGTTAGGAGTGCTCTAGGTATCGTTAGGTTATGCTTCAGGGTATCAAGTCGATACCCGGAGGCGATACCCGATGCTTACCGATGCGCAGATCAAGAAGCTGGCGACGCCGGCGAAGGACCAGCTCATCCCCGCCGGCGACAGGTCCGGCCTGTACCTTCGCCTGCGTGCCACCGGCCGCAGGACGTGGGTGCTGCGCCGGCGCGTGGGTGGCGCCTGGCGGGTGGAAACGTTGGGCGACTGGCCGAAGGTGACGGCGCTCAACGCGCGGCGCCAGGCGGGCACGACCGAGCCGCGCCAGGCTGCCGCCGTGACGTTCGGCGATGCGGTCGACGACTTCTACGACGAGGCGATCGAGCCGCGCTACCGCAGCAAGCCGCTCGAGACGAAGGCCTACCTCACGCGCGACTGCGCCAAGCTGGCGCCGATGCGGCTGGACAAGGTGAGCCGCGCCGACGTCGTGGGCGTCATCCGCGCGAAGGCCGCCACCGCCCCGAATGCGGCCGCCAAGCTGCTGGCGATCGTGCGGCAGTTCTTCAACTGGGCGCTCCTCGGCGGGCTGATCCAGTCCGACCCGACCGCCGGCCTGACCGGGCGCGCTCTGCTGATCCCGGCGCAGCAGCCGCGCGAGCGAAAGCTCGCCGACGACGAACTGCGTGCTCTGTGGGCGCTGCCCGACGAGCCCTACGGCCGCTTGCTGCGGTTCGCGCTGCTGACCGGCTGCCGCATCGGCGAGGCGCAGCAGCTCGAGGCCGGCCAGATCACCGGCGACCTGTGGACGATCCCGCTCACGAAGAACGGCCGCCCGCACACCGTGCCGCTGTCGCCGACCGCCGCGGCGCTGGCGGCCGCCGGCTGGCCGCGACGCAGCTACGAGGCGCTGTGGAGCTACTTCGTGGCGCAGAAGATCGGCTGGCGGCCGCACGACCTGCGCCGCACCGCGGCCACCAGGATGCGCGCGGCCGGCGTCTCGAGCGACGTCATCGAGGCGGTGCTCAACCACTCGCCGACGCGCCTGGTGCGCCACTACCAGCAGCCCGACATGGTGCCGGCGATGCGCGAGGCGCTGCTGGTGCTCGAGCGCCACATCCTCGCGACGGTGGGGGGTGGCGCATGAAGGTCGATATCGGCGCCGCGCTGCGCCGTGCGTCGCCGCAGGGCCGCATCGCCTACCTGCGCCGCCGGCTCGACCTCGGCGAGCTGCGCGACGTCGCGACGCGCGAGGCGATCGCGGTCGAGGTCGGCGAGCTGCAGGCGATGCTCGACGCCGGGTACGTGCCGGCGCCGAGGAAGCTCATGCTGCGCCTGACGCACGTCGAGCGGCGCTACCTGCAGGCGCTGGTCGATCAGACGTCTAGGGCGCACGCGCGATACGGCAGCAAGCTGACCGACTCGCAGAAGCGCCGCCTGGTGGAACAGTACGAACACCGGGTTCGCGACGGCCAGAAGTACGGCGCCATCAAGGCGCTGGCGCGTGCCTTCGACGTGAGCGAGCGCACCGTGAGCGAGATCGTCGCGCCGAAGAGAATTCGGAAGTAGCGCCGCGACTTCCGACTCCATGCCAACAATGCCGAAGCACGTCATCAACGGCGTGCGCTAGGCCCGGCAAGAGGACCGCTGCACGCCACCACCAGGAGCGTGCAGCACATGAACCCCCTACCTGTCGTCGAGAGCATCACGGCGCTCGAGGGCGAGCCCGAGCGCGACTCGACCGCCGGCGAGTGGGCCGCGTGGGCGATCCGCCGGCGCCTGCCGAGCGAGCTGGCGCACAAGGTCGCGCTGCGCTGGCCGGCCGACGTGACCGATCTCACCGGCATCCCCGAGCAGACCCTCAAGGCGCACCGCGCCGCCGGCGACCACCCGCGCCTGTACGCGATCGGCCGCGCGCTGTTCACGACCCGGCGCGACGTCGAGGCCTGGCTGCAGCAGCACGCGCTCGAGCACGGACAGCTGGTGCGGCCTGCCACCGTGCCGCGCGGCACTCGCCGCGCCCGGCGGGAGGTGGCAGCGTGAGCGCCGGCCCGACCCCGGCCGGCGTCGTGCTCGGCCGTATCGCCGCAGAGCTGCACAGCGTGATGCGCCAGCTCGAGGGCGCCATTGGCAACGACGACACGCGGTCGCTGCCATCGGTCATGGCGCACGTGCAGGTTGTCGGCCTGCTCGCCGACGAGGCCGCGCAGGCGCTCGGCGAGGTGCGCGTCGCCGACGCCGACAACTGGCTGCATTCGCCGGCGGTCGCGGAGGCGATGCAGGCGCTGAAGGGGGCGAAGCGATGAGCGCCGACCTGCATCGTCACCCTCTGTCGGCCGCGTTCGGCGACATGCCGAAGGACGAGTTCGACGAGCTGGTCGCCGACATCAAGAAGAACGGCCTGATCTCGCCGGTCGTCTACCTGCGCGACGAGCACGACACGAAGCTGGTGCTCGACGGCTGGCACCGCTACCGCGCGTGCATCGAGGCCGGTGTCGAGCCCCGGCTCGAGCCGTTCAACTTCGTGACCGAGTCGGCCGACGAGCAGAGCGGCCGCAAGATGTCGCCGGCCGAGTTCGTCGTCGCGGCGAACGCGCACCGCAGGCACCTGAGCCGCGAACAGCGCCGCCAGGTCGTGGTCGAGCTGCTGAAGGCCAAGCCCGAGGCCAGCGACCGCGCCATCGCCGCGCAGGCGAAGGTCGACCACAAGACGGTCGGCGCCGTGCGGCGCGAAGCCGAGGCAACTGGGGAGATTCCCCAGTTGGGCAAGACGACCGGGAAGGACGGGAAGACGCGGGTGAAGCCGGCACGCGCGAAGTACAAGCCGAAGCCGATGTCGCCGCGTGCCATCGCGGTCGCGCGCCAGGCTGATTCCTCCCCTCCGCGCCGGGACAGGTGGCAGGCCTTCATGGTCGACCGGTGCGGTTGGGTGCCACGAGACCCATGGGTCTTAGGAAAAGCGTGCCAGGTTGACGGCATCGCCCTCATTGCCAGTTCACGCGGAGACAACTACGTCTTCATCACAGCGCGAGAGGCGGGCTACGACCCTGTGGCAAAGCTGCCAGAGGCAATATTCGAAGTCACCGCGCACGTTGAGTTCGCCCACTCGACGCCGGAGCACATCGCTCACATAGAGCAGTGCATCGTTGACGCTGCCGCGGCGCTGTTGCGTACTGCCAGGCCGGTCAAGGCGGCAGCATGACCGCCGCCACCATCCCCCCGCTGCGCAGCGACTGGCATCGCATGGGCGCAGGCCTGTCGGTGCGGTTCGAGCTGGTGAACGGCACCTTCTCGGCCGAGTGGTCGCCGCGCATGCCGACGAAGCGCGAGTTCAAGCGCATGGTCGACCGCTACCGCCAGGCGCGCAACCTGTTCATCGCGCAGATCGCCGCCCGCGGCACGTCGGTCGCCGTCGTGGAGCTGCCCGAATGACGATCATCTTCAGCAAGGGCAAGGACAGGTTCGACGCCCACCCCGAGCAGCACGCGGTGGACACCGTCGAGGAGTTCGTCGCGAAGATCGACGGGTGGCGGCAGCCGAAGAAGGGCAAGGGCTACATCTGCGCCGGCTTCAGCGACGGGCACCGCAGCAAGAACACCGCGATGCCGGTGCACTTCATGTGCCCCGACATGGATCGCATCGCCGCCGAGCGGCTGCCGGACGTGTGCATGTGGCTGGCCGGCTTCAGCGGCGCGGGATGGGACACGCACAGCAGCACGCCGGATGCGCCGCGCATGCGCGCCGTGCTGATGCTCGACCGCGAGGCCACGCGCGAGGAGGTGCTGCGCCTGGGCGCCGCGTTCGAGGCCGAGGCGAAGGCGCTGTTCGGCGACGACGTGAAGCTGGACGGCACGACCTGGAAGATCGAGCAGCCGGCCTACCTGCCGCCGACGAAGATCTTGCTCGCGCGCTACATGGGCGACGCGATCGACGTCGACGCATGGCTGGCACGGCCGACCGCGGTGGCGCCGGCCGGCGGCAGCAACAAGACGGTGCAGCAGCGCGCCGACGACGATGCCGAGCACGACCCGGTGCTGCGCGCGCTGCGCGCGAAGAACATGATCATCGGCGCGCACCGCACGCCGGGATGGTTCAACGTGCGCTGCCCCTGCAACGCGCAGCACGAGATCGAGAGCGCGGCGAGCTCGACGACGTACATGTTGCCGGCCTACGGCGGCCGCCGCTACGGGCGGTTCCACTGTCTGCACCATCCCTGCGCCGGGCGGCCGCAGGAGCAGTTCATCGAGGCGCTCGAGCTCGACCCGCGGGCCGTGTGGGCCGAGCAGGCCGGCGGCACGCCGACGCCGAGCATCGGCGGCAGCAGCATCGGCACCGACACGTCGACGCGCCCGCTGGACATCTTCCGCGCGATCGCCGCGCCGCCGTTCGAGCCGAGCTACTTCCCCGCGGTGCTGCGCGACTTCGCCGTGCCGCTGGCGAAGGCTGCAGGGCACGACCCGAGCGCCTACCTGATGTCGGGCCTCGCCGCTGCCGCTGCCGCCGTGCACGACGGCGTGCGCCTGGCCGTCGTGCCGAAGACGAAGTGGTACGAGAGCGCGCGCCTGTGGGTGCTGCTCATGGGGCCGCCAGGCGCAGCGAAGACGCCAGCGATCCGCGCGACGGCGTCGATGTTGTGGACGCTGCACCGCGAGCTGCGCGAGCAGTACGACCGCGAGACGGCCGGCCTCGGCGAAGACGACGAGCGCCCGCCGATGCCGGCGGTCATCGCGACCGACGTGACGATCGAGAAGTTGTCCGAGCTGCTGCACGACAACCCCCGCGGGCTGCTGACGCTTTACGAAGAACTTGACTCGTGGCTGGGCAGCCACGACGCCTATCGCGGCGGTCAGGGATCGAAAGACCGCGGTGAGTGGCTGCGCCTGTTCGACGGCGGGCCGCATCAGGTTGATCGCATCAAGCGCGGCAGCTACTTCGTGCAGAACTGGGGCGCCAGCATCCTCGGTGCGACGACGCCGGCCGGGCTGAAGCGGCACGCGAAGGATCTGCCGCCCGATGGTTTGATCCAGCGGTTCATGCCGGTCATCGTGCGGCCGTTGGTGCAGGCCGACAACGACATCACCGACGGCGTGCTCGACGCCGGCCGGCACGGGTTCGAGGAGCGCATGCGCGAGATCTACGGCACCGCGCCCGGCATCGTGAAGATGACGCCGGCCGCGACCGCCGCATTCCTCGCCAGACGCGACGCACTGCGCGACGAGGTCGAGGCCGTCGAGGCGCTGTCCGAGCCGATGGCCGGCCACGTCGCCAAGCACGCCGCGCTGGTCGCGCGCCTCGCGCTGGCGATGCACATGCTCGACAACGGTGGCGCCGGCACCGAGGTGCTGCTCGAGGAGAAGACGATGCACGACGCGATCGCCGTGATGCGCAACGTCACGCGGCACGCGCTGGCGCTGTTCGTCGGCACGCTGTCGAGCGGCGACACGGCCGGCACGGTGGCGCAGGCGGCAGCACGGTCGATCGTGGCGGGCAAGTTCGAGTTCGTCACGCGGCGTGACCTGATCCACCAATGCCGCCCCTACCGCGACGCGGGCGAGCATGTGCGCGAGGCCGCGCTGCGTTTCCTCGTCGATGCGGCGTGGCTGACGCCGCTGTCGGATGGGCGCCAGTACGGCGGTCGCCCGACGCAGTACGCGGTGCACCCCGAGTGCGTCACGCTGTTCGGCGCGGAGGGCGACGCACTGCAGCGGCGGCGTCGTCAGGTCCGCGAGCTGATCGCCGGGTGAGTTGGTGGCAAAGGTTACCTTGCGCGCCCGTAGAGAAAAGGCCTCTGCCCCCCTTCATGTACTCCAACACCCTGCTTCTACGGGCGCGCAAGGTAACAAATGCCACCCTTTCGGGAACTGGGGCAGGTGTCCAAGTTGGACACCTGGGTCGACCGGGGGGGGGGGCGAATCCCTGGGGCACCTCGAGCCAGGACCGACCCGTGAGCCAGATTTTCTCGTGCGGGGGTTTCAGGGAGGGGGGGATAGCTTGGACCAATGGGAGATGACATGCCGATAGCTGCACCGAAGCCATGCATCCAGTGCGGAGCGCTGGTCCGCGACGGCACCAGCCGTTGCCAGGCGCACAAGACGCGCCCCGGCACGTTCGCCGACAAGCGCCGCGGCAGCCGTCACGAGCGCGGCTACGGCACCGCGTGGGACCGAACGCGCGAGCGCATCCTGTGCCGCCTGGTCGCCGACCGCGACGAGACTGCCGAGACCCTGCTCGCGGTGAACGTCGCAATTTTGCAAACAGGAGGCGCCACGCGACAATGACGTCAACCGGCACCGCATCGCCCCGATCGCCACCCGGCCAGCGCCCCGCACCTCGCGGCCCCGCTGCCCGCCCAACGAACGCCCTCGCGCTGCACCCGCCCCGCCGGCCACCGCCGCAGCTGGGAAACCAGCGCGGCACCTTTCCACCTTGCGGGTGCTGCGCCAACCTTCGTGCCATGCATCCGCGTCTTTGACGAGGATGCCATGCCCCCGAATCCCTACATTGCAGCCTGGCGCGGTCGCGTCGCCGGCCTGCGCGCCATCGCCGCCGCTGTCGGCGTCCGCAACGAGCTGTCGCCGCACGCACGTGCGTTGATGGACGAGGTCGCCGAGCTGCGCGCGCAGCAGGAGCGCCTGGTCGCGCGCTCGCAGTCCGTGCTGGACGCCGCCACCCGCGAGGGCCGCGCGCTGACGGCCGAGGAGAGCCGCGCTGTGGCCCGGCGGACCTCCGAGGTGGAGGCGCTCGAGGAGCGCATCGCCGTGCTCGACGCCGAGCTGGCCAAGCCCGCCGGCCGCCAGACCGCGCGCAACGCCGGCGATGCACCCAGCGCAGCAGAGTTGGCTTCCATCAACGCCGCCCGCGCCGCCGGCGGCCAGTCTGCGGGGCCCCGGCTGTGGGGCAACGTGCCCGCGCAGCCGGTGCTCGACGCCGCCACGCCCGGCCGCGGTCGCTTCGTCGACCTGTTCGGCACGCCGCCGGCCGCTTCCGGCTTCGCCGACTTCGCCGACTTCGTGCGCGCCGTGGCCGCTGGTGACAGTCAGCGCCTGCGCGCTGCCGCGACCGGCATGGGCGAGCTCGTCGGCCAGGACGGCGGCTTCATGGTGCCGCCGGGCTTCACGCGCGACCTTCTCGACGCGTCCTTCGGCGCCGAGCTGATCCGCCCGCGCGCTCGCGTGCTGCCGCTGATGGGGCGCAGCCTGGCCGCGCCGATGTTCTCCTGGCGCGACCGCACCGCCGGCCCGGCCGGCCTCGTCGGCTACTGGGCGGGCGAGGGCGACACGCTGGCCAAGCAGAAGGCGAAGGTCGCCGAGGTGAACTTCGCCGCGAAGAAGCTCACCGTGCTGGTTCCGGTCACGAACGAGTTGCTGTATGACGCCGGCGTCGAGGCCGGGCGCTACCTCAAGGAGGCGATGGGCGCCACGATCGCCGCGTACCTCGACCGTGCGTTCTTCCTGGGCAACGGCGCCGGGCAGCCGCTGGGCCTGATTAACGGCAGCGACAAGGTCGCCCAGGCGAAAGAAGGCAGCCAGGCCGCCTCGACGATCAACTTCGAGAACGTCTCGAGGATGGTCGCGCGCCTGCACCCGGCGAGCTTCACGCGGTCGGTGTGGCTTGCGCACCCGTCGACGCTTCCGCAGCTGATGCAGCTGCAGATCAAGGTCAAGAACGTCGCGGGCACCGAGAACGTCGGCGGCACCGTGGCGCCGATTCAGGTCGGGGCGGACGGCTCCATCACCCTGATGACGCGGCCCGTGATCCTGACCGACCTGTGCAGCGCGCTCGGCACCGAGGGTGACCTGGTGCTGGCCGACTTCAGCGCCTACGCGATCGCGCTGCAGCCGTCGATTCGCTTCGCGGTGGCGCCGGAGTTCGGCTTCGACAAGGACGAGACCTACTTCCGCGCCATCGTGCGCTGCGACGGGCAGCCGATCCACGGCGGCACGACGACGCTGCGCACCGGCTCGGACGCGGTGGCGCACTTCGTCACGCTCGAAACCCGCGGCTGATGCCATGAATCGGGCGCCCGTTCTCCAAGGGCAAGGCCACCCGCCCGACCGCGCGATTGGCGTCGCCGCGGCCGTGGGTGGCCATCCTCAACAACTCGTCGACGCGCATCGCATGCACCCGGGCGCGCGTCGCGTGCTGCTCGAGCGCGATCCCGGCAACGAGGGGTACTGGCTGGTGCTGACCCGACGCTGCGGCGCGTGGCCGGGCGCCGGGCCTGGCAGCGTGATCGAGACGCCGAGTCTGCGGCAGGCTCTGCACGCCGTCCGCATGAAATTCGCGCGACCAGCCGACGCGCACACCCGTCTCGACGTCGAGCTTGCGCTGATGCTCGACCGTCTGCTGCCGAGGGCCAAATGACGCCCGCCACCGCCGCCGCCGAGGCGACGCTGCCGCGGCACGTGCGCCGCGCGATCAACCGTCTCGCGTCCGCGCGCGCGCAGGCGTACGAGGCCGAGCTGCGCCAGGCGCTTCTGCTCGCCGCGGCCAGGCGCTGGCACGGGCGCTCGTATTGGCTGCTCGGCGACGTGCCGCTGGTCGAGGCGGCGGCGCAGGACGTGCTCGGCCTCGAGGCGCGGCCGTGAAGCGCGACGGCCTGCTGGCGCTGGGAATCGGTATCGCCGCCTTGATTTGCGGCGCTGTGGCGATTCTTGGACCCCTGCACGTAGGGTAGGGTCACCCGCGCCGCGTTCGGCGCTCCTGGCGCGATCTGGCGGGCCGACGGTCGACCCGTCCGTGGGGTCGACCCTGTAACGTCTGGCCGTGCGGCATTACGACCGGCCGCCACCACGGTGATGGCCGCCACGGTGATGGCCGCCACGGTGATGGCCGCCACCACGGTGATGGCCACCGCGGTGATGGCTCCGCCACGGTGATGGCTCCACCACGGTGATGGCTCCGCCACGGTGATGGCTCCGCCACGGACATGGAGTCCGTCGGTGGCAGTGGGCGCGGCGAGCAGGCAACGATACCCGTGCCGATACCCGACGCCCCGCAGAGCGAGCACTGGCGCCATTCGTGCCGTCCTGAACATGCAGGTGTGACGGCTGCGCGCCGCTTGTCGCGCGCGACGCGGCGCCGCGCCCCGGTGCCCCCCACGCACGGTGGGTGCGCCGGCGGGGCGCCGGTGGCACACTGAGGGCACGTCATGGCCCCGAACCCTCGATTTCACGCAGCGTCGCCCGCAGGGCCGCGTGTGGCGCGGCTGCGCCGCGCGTTTTCTGCCGCCGCGCTGGCCGCCGCCGGGGCCGCCGCCGGGGCCGCCGCCGCGCAGTCGCTGCCGGCGGACGACGAGACCGCGCTGGTGCGCAGCTACCGTCTGGAGGCGCAGGCCTACGAGCACGGCGAAGGCGTGGCTCGCGACGGCGCGCGCGCCGCTGCGCTGTACTGCAAGGCGGCGCGGTTGGGCGACGCGCGCTCGCAGTTCGCGCTGGGCTGGCTGTACACCAACGGGCGCGGCGTCGAGCGCGACGACGCGGCGGCGGCGTACTTCTTCCGCGCCGCGGCCGAGCAGGGCATCGAGCCGGCGGCGCGCCTGCTCGCGCGCATGGGCGACCCGACGGTCGACACGCCCGAATGCATGCGCGAGCCGCCTGCGGTGGTCGTGGTGCGCGCGCCTGCCCCCGCGCCGGCAGCGGCGGCGCCGCCCCCGCTGCCGCCGCTGGCGGCGCAGCTGCAGCGCAACGCCCCGGCGCCGATCGTCGAGCTGGTCGAGCAGCTCGCGCCGCAATACCAGCTGCAGCCGCACCTGGTGCTGGCGGTGATCCAGGCCGAGTCGAACTTCGACTCGCTGGCGCTGTCGCCGAAAGACGCGCGCGGGCTGATGCAGCTGATCCCCGACACCGCGGCGCGCTTCAACGTGCGCAACGCCTTCGACCCGGTGCAGAACCTGCGCGGCGGCATGGCCTACCTGCGCTGGCTGCTGGCGTATTTCGAAGGCGACCTGACGCTGGCGCTGGCGGCGTACAACGCGGGCGAGGGCGCGGTCGAGCGCTACCGCGGCATCCCGCCGTACCGCGAGACGCGCGCCTACGTGCGCCGCATCCTCGAGACGGTGGGCGCGGTGTTCCACCCCTACGACGCCAGCGTCACGACGCCGTCGTCGGTGACGCGGGTGCGCCGCACCGCGGCGCGATAGAAGGGGCACCCCGAGGCGCCTTCGGCGCCTCCCCCTCGAGGGGGCACCGCCAGCGCACCGGCTGAGCCGGATCCGCGGCGGTCGCTCGATCGCGTCGTGCCCTTGCGTGGTGGATGCGCGAAGCGCGGCCTTCAGCAGGCGGCGACGCCGGGCATCGGCGCACTGGGGCTGCACACGCGCGCGCGGCCGGCGGCGTGCACACGCACCTCGGCGGCGTGGCGGGCGCCGGCGCGCCACTGGCCGGCGGTGCCACCGTCGCTGCGGCCCGAGGCCGGGTCGAAACGCACCGGCTGGCCGGCCGGCAGTGCGACGCCGCCGTGTTCGCCCGCCGACACCACCCGCAGGGCGCAGTTCGGCACCGGGGCACGGCAGTCGCAGCCGGGATCGGCGCTGACCGCGTAGCACCAGTCGCGTTCGCCGGCGCGCGGCAGCAGGTACACGGGCACGCCGCGCTGCGCGGCCTCGCTGCGCGCCAGCGCCAGGTCGAGCGCCATGCCTTCGGCGGCGGCGAGCAGGCGGTGGCGGGCGGTGAACTCGCTGTAGCTGGGCACCGCCAGCGTCAGCAGCACCGCGGTGACCGAGGCCACGAGCAGCGCCTCGATCAGCGTGAAGCCGGCGTGCCGTCGCGGTCGCATCACCGTGGGTGGTCCTGCGGCCAGCGCGGACCCGGCTCGGCCGGCGCGCCGGCGACGCCCCCTGGCACCGACGGGGTCCCGGCGTGGCCCGGGGAGGACGGGGAGGAGGCAGCGCGGGCGCTGCGCGGGTGGTTCATTCGAGCGACAGCAGACGGCGGCGCTTCTGCGTGTGGTCGATGTAGCGCTGCAGCGCGCGCTGGGCGTCGCCGTCGAGCTCGTCGAACGAGCAGCCCAGGCGCACGCCGCCGCTGTCGGCGTCGAGCGAGGTCACGTGCTGCAGCGTCAGCGTGACGGCGAAGCGCGTCGACGCGTCGAGCTCGACGCGCACGCCGTGCAGCCGCGCGCCCGGCGCCAGTGGCGGCACGTCGTCGGGCACGAACAGCGCGCAGCCGCCGATCGACACGTCGATCACTCGCAGCGCCAGCGACATCTCGGGCAGCGACGGGTGGCGCAGCATCGCCACCGCGGCGCTGCGCGGGGGCGTGCGCACGCGGTAGCTCTGCCGGCGCTGGAAGCGGAACATCTCCTGCGGCAGCTCGGCGTGCAGCGTGGCGCCGCCGGCGCCGTGCACCAGCAGCGGCGCGGCCAGGTCGAACTGCAGCTTGACGTGGTCGAGGTAGCCGACCACCAGCGCCTCGCCCGCGTCGACCAGCCGGGCCAGCTGCGGCTCCGACGGGTCGGCCACCAGGCTGAGCTTGCCTCGCGCGGTGTCGACGGTCCACAGCGTGGTGCGCAGGTGCGCCCCGTTGGGGGCGCTGACGAACAGGTCGGCGCCGGCGTCGAGCAGGCGGCGCAGCAGCGTGACGATCTCGGCACGCGAGCCGACGCGGAACTCGTCCATGCCGTCGCCGAAGGCGCCGAGCGGGGCGGGCTGGGTGTCCTGGAACATCGGGCGGGTCGTGCGCGGCCGGCGCGTGGAGCGTCAGTGCAGCGTCTTGCGCTTGCCGGCCATCATCTGGTCGAGGTCCTCGAGCCAGGGCTCGGCCAGGTGGCGGATCTCGGCGTCGTTGACCAGGATGCGCTGCATCAGCCGCGCCTTGGTCTTCTGCTCGTCGGCGGCCAGCGGCTGGCCGCGCGCGGCCTGCTTGAGCTGCGAGATCAGCAGCACGCAAGCGCCTTCGAGCTTGACGACCTGGTCCCAGTCGCCGACCTTGGCCGCGGCCAGCATCTCGGCGCTGGCCCGTTCGATGGCCTGGTAGTAGTTCAGCAGGGTGGTGTTCATCGTGCTCGAAGTCGTCATGGCGTCGCAGCGGCGCATGGCCGTCGTCAGGAGGCGGCAGGCGCGCGTCGGGGGGCGATCGCGACCCACGCCTCGTGGATCGGCTGCATCAGGCTCATGCACTCGTCGAGCAGCGCCTCGCGGTTGAGCAGGTTGGCCTCGGTGAGCCGGCGCGTCACGTAGAGGTACAGGTCGTCGAGGTCGCGCGCCAGCGCGCCGCCGGCCCGCGGGTCCAGGCCGGCGCGCAGGCCTTCGTCGACGATGCGCACGGCGCGCGAGATCGCGGCGCACTTCGTCGCCACGTCGCCACGGCGCATCGCTCCGCGCGCCTCGGCGACGGCCGTGGCGTAGCCGTCGAACAGCATGCTGATCAGCTGGTGGGGGTCGGCGCCGGCAACGCCGATCTCGACGGCGGCCTTGTGGTACGGGTTGGCGCGGCCGGCGGGCAGGGGACGCACGGCGGTGTCTATGGCGGCGGTCATGCTGGGTGGCGGCTGAAGTGGTTGCAGGGGATATCGGACCCCCACGGCGACGACTTGAGCGCCGCCCATCGGCAAACAGGGGTGCCGAGGCACCCCTGCTTCGCCGGCCCGCGCCGCGGCGTCAGTCGGTCGAGCGGTTGAACTGCGCGATCTGCTGCGTCATGTAGCTGGCCAGCCCGTTGAGCTGGCCGAGCTGCGCGTCGAGCGCCGTGTACTGGCGCAGCAGGCGCTGCTCGGTCAGCGCGACCCGGTCCTCGAGCCGCTGCTGTTGCGACCGGTTGGTCTTCAGTCGAGCGTTCAGTCCGTCGGTGCGGCTGTCGAGCACGCCGTCGTTGCCGAGCACCGCGTCGAGCCAGTCGTCGAGACGGTGCGCGAAGCCGGTGGCCGCGGCGTCGCCGGTGGCGGCGAACAGCTTGCGCAGTTCACCGAGGTTGGACAGCGCGTTGTCGAGCTTGCCGCCGACGACCTTGATCGTGCCGTCGGTCTGCGCGTCGAAGCCGATGTCGGACAGGCGGGTGAACACGCTGCTGGCCGTGCTGTTGTCGCCGATCAGGCCGCGCAGCTTCGAGGTGAGCATCGCCACCGAGCGGTCGCCCTGCAGCGGGCCGGAGCCGTTGCCGCCCGGATCGACCTTGGTCTGCTGGCGCAGCAGGGTGACGACCTCGTTGTACGCGGTGACGAACTCGTCGATCGACCTGCGAAGGCTCTCGGCGTCGGGGCTGACCGAAACCAGGACCGGGTCCGTCCCGGCCTGCGTCAGCGTCAGCGACAGGCCGCCGACGACGTCGCTCAGCGTGTTCGAGGTCGAGCGGACCGCCAGGCCGTCGATCTCGGCCAATGCGTCGGCGGCGCTCTTCGTACGCGCGAGGTGGCTCGCGCCGCCCGACGCGTCGAAGGCGAGTGCCGACAGGCCGCCGGCGTCGGTGTCGTTGCCGTCGCCATCGCCGCTGACCTGGATGCGAAACCCGTTCTCGACGCCGGTGTCGCGCGAGCGGATCACCAGCCGGGCCCCGTTGGCGTCGTTGACGATGCTGGCGCTGACGCCGGCTTCGGCGGCGTTGATGCGGTCGCGGATGCCCTCGAGCGTCTGGTCGTCGGGGCCGATGACGACCTCGATCGCGCTCGATCCGGGCTTCGGCACCGCAGGCATGGCGTCCCAGTCGCCGAGCTCGATGCGCAGCGTGCCTTGCCCGACGACCGCGGTGCGGTCGGCGTAGGCGCCCGACGCCAGCGACTGGCCCGAGGCCAGCTGCTGCACGACGACGCTGTAGCTGCCCGCCGGCGCGCCGGGGGAGACGCTGGCGGCGACCGCCTGGTTTCGGCTGCTGGTGGCGGTCACGGCCCCCCAGGTGTCGGAGCGCGTGAGGTTCGACGCCGCGGCCTGCAACGTCGCGAGCGCGCTCTGCAGCTTGCCCAACGCCGAGATCTGCGTCTGCATCTTCGACGCCGACGACTGCAGTTGCTCGATCGGCCGGCGCTCGATGGCCAGCAGCTGCGAGACGATCGACTTCACGTCGAGGCCGCTGCCGACGCCGGGTGCGGAGATCGTGGCCATCGAGAAGGCTCCTGCGCGGTGAAATGGTGATCACCCCGCGGCGCGGCCGGGCCAGGCGCGGGGTGAGATGATTTCGGCAGTGGCCGGCGCGCCTTGAGCGCGCCGCGCGGTCGGCGCGGTCAGCGCTGCAGCAGCGCCAGCACCTGCTGCGGCAGCTGATTCGCCTGCGCGACCATCGCGGTGCCCGCCTGCTGCAGGATCTGCGCGCGCGAAAGGTTCGCCGTCTCGGCGGCGAAGTCGGCGTCCATGATGCGCCCGCGGGCAGCGGCCTGGTTCTCGGCCGCGATCTGCAGGCTGGCGATGACCGCTTCGAAGCGGTTCTGCGCCGCACCGTACAGCGCGCGGGAACCGTTGAAGTCGTCGAGCGCGGCATCGATCGTGGCCAGCTGGGCGCTGGCGCTGGCCTGCGTCAGGATGTCGCCGGCGGCGAAGGTGCCGCTCAGGTCGGTGGTGGTGATCGTGACGACCTCGCCGGCGTTGGCCCCGACCTGGAAGTCCTGACCGCCGCTGACGGTCAGGATCGTCTGACCGTTGAACTGGGTCGTGGTGATCGTACGGTCGATCTCGAGCGCGAGCTGCTGGTACTCGGCGTCGAGGTTCTGCAGGTCGCCCGTGCTGTTCGTCGCGTTGGCGGCCTGCACCGCGAGTTCGCGCATGCGCTGCAGCATGTCGCCGATCTTGCCCAGGGCGCCTTCGGCGGTCTGCGCCAGCGAGATGCCGTCGTTGGCGTTGCGGATCGCGACGTTCATGCCGCGCACCTGCGCGTTCATGCGCTCGGCGATCGCGAGGCCCGCGGCGTCGTCCTTCGCGCTGTTGACGCGCAGTCCCGACGACAGGCGCTGCATCGACGTCGCCAGCGACGTCTGCGACGTCGACAGGTTGCGCTGGGCGTTCAGCGACATGATGTTCGTGTTGATGGTCTGCGGCATGCTTCACTCCGAGAGGTTCGCCGGACTCGACCATCGGGCAGGGCTGCGACGATGCGGCGCCGCGTCCCACCGGTGGCCACCGATGGCAGGCTCCGGACGTGGGGAGCCTGTGGTGGCGGATTCTTCAGCGGTGCCGGCCGGTGCGATGCGACGAACACCGGGGTCTTCGACGGCCAGATCGCGCCGTCGGCCGATGCACCCGGCACGCAAAGGAAAACGGGAGCCGTCGATGACGGCTCCCGTTCGCGGGCCATCGGGCGGCGACGCCGCCCCGTTCGCCGGGGCGGCGGCACACGCCGAGATCAGCGCAGCAGCGACAGCACGCTCTGCGGCAGCTGGTTGGCCTGCGCGATCATCGCGGTGCCCGCCTGCTGCAGGATCTGCGCGCGCGACAGGTTCGCCGTCTCCGACGCGAAGTCGGCGTCCATGATGCGGCCGCGCGCGGCGGCCTGGTTCTCGGCCGAGATCTGCAGGGTCGAGATGATCGACTCGAAGCGGTTCTGTGCCGCGCCGTAGAGGGCACGCTCGCCGTTGACAGCCGTAAGCGCGGCGTCGATGTCCGTCAGCGCGTCATTCGCGTTGGCGACGGAGTCGACCCCGCCGGTGGTCACGTCGGTGATCGCGGTGGCGCCCGCCATGTTGGTGGTGGTGATGGTCACCGTTTCGCCATTGTTGGCGCCGACCTGGAAGGCCATGGCACCAGCACCCGTGGAGAGAATGGCGATGCCGTTGAACTGCGTGCTCGTCAGCGTGCGGCCGATCTCGGCCGCCAGCTCGGTGTATTCCGCGTCGAGATTGGTGCGGTCGTCAGTGCCATTCGTCGCATTGGCCGACTGCACCGCGAGTTCGCGCATGCGCTGCAGCATGTCACCGACCTTGCCGAGCGCGCCTTCGGCGGTCTGCGCCAGCGAGATGCCGTCGTTGGCGTTGCGGATCGCGACGTTCATGCCGCGGACCTGCGCGTTCATGCGCTCGGCGATCGCCAGGCCGGCCGAGTCGTCCTTCGCGCTGTTGACGCGAAGACCCGACGACAGACGCTGCATCGACGTGGCGAGCGAGGATTGCGTGGCGCCGGTGTTGCGCTGCGCGTTCAGGGAGATGACGTTGGTGTTGATCGTCAGTGCCATTTGAGCAAACTCCTTTTACGGTTAGACGTGCCCGGCTCCGGTGCCGGCTTGCACCTGGCGTTGCGGCACCCGCCGCACGCCAACTACAACCCCGCAACGGCCGGCGGCCGCGTCGGGATGCCCGACGTCGGAGGGCGAGGCGCGGCGGGATTCGACTCCCGCCACTCCTTGACCGTCCAACCGGACCACGTACCCGAAGGCTCGAGTGCGTTGGTCCGGATATCGGAGGGGTTTCCCGCGTTCTTTAGCGGATTTTTTCCGGTCCTGTCGTGGCAGGTGTCTCTCTGCGTTCGCGCGTCGCGCGGCGGTGTCGCGCCGGGACCTGCGGGCGGGAACCCGCCATTTCGGTCACCGTGGCCGCGCCTTGAGCGTGCGAACGCATCGGTGATTTGCACGCCGCAGGGGCGCTTGTTCCGCGGACAGCCCGGCCGAAGGTGACCGTCCAATCCCAGTTCGTCAATCTCGCGCACTCCCATGGCTCGCCAACGCGTCTCGCTCGTCGTCATCGCTCGCAACGAAGCGCCCCGAATCGCGCGCTTGCTGCGCAGCGTCGCGTCATGGGTCGACTCGATGCTGGTGCTCGACACCGGCTCGGCCGACGACACCGCGGCCGTCGCACGGACCTGCGGCGCGCGCGTCGAGCACTTCGACTGGTGCGACGACTTCGCCGCCGCTCGCAACGTCGCGCTGGACGCGGCCGCAGCCGACTGGCACCTGGTGCTCGACGCCGATGAATGGTTGATCGACGGAGGCCCGGCACTGCGCGCGTTGGCATGCACACCGCCTCGCTTTGTCGGACGCGTGCATCTGGAGGACCGCTTCTACGATGGGCAGTGGCGCATCGCGCACAGCCACATCAGTCGCGTGCTGCCCGGACGGGTGCGCTACCGCGGTCGGGTGCACGAGCAGCCCAATCACGGTCTGCCGCAACGGCGCCTCCCGGTGCGGGTCGGTCACGACGGCTACGGACCGGGCGAGCTGGCACGCAAGCGCGGTCGCAACCGTGCACTGCTGCACGCGGAACTCGCCGCGCGCAGCGACGACCCTTACCTCTGGTACCAGTTGGGCAAGGATCACGGTGTCTACGAAGAGCACCACGCTGCCAGCGACTGCTTCGCGCGGGCATTGCAGCTGGCCCGCGTCGATGAACCTTGGCGCTTCGACCTGGTGGCGCGCTGCCTGTACTCGATGAAGTGCTGCGCGCGCCACGAGGCCGCGACCGCGCTCGCCGAGGCCGAGTTGGAGCGCTGTGCCGAATCGCCCGACTTCTTCTTCGCGGTCGGTGACCTGCTGCTCGATCGCGCCGCGCAGGACCCGCGGCAGGGCGAGGCCCTGCTGCCGCTGATCGAGGCGGCGTGGACGCGGTGCCTGGAGATCGGCGAGCGTCCCGAACTGCACGGCGCGGTATCCGGGCGCGGCAGCCACCTCGCGGCCCACAACCTTGCCGTGCTGTACGACACCCTTGGACAGTCGCAGCGCGCGGCGGACATGCGCCGCTTGCGCTTCGCGCCCAGCGTGCCGCCGTGCCATCACGACGTTGAGGGTGCCCGGCGATCGGCCGTCGCGCACGTGGGCTGATCGGTCGACACCCCCGCCCCGCACTCGCCTGCGCCTCGCCGCGGCCGTGCTGGCGCCTGGCGCGAGCGGCTTGCGACAGTCGTGGGTCGGAGTGCCTGCCCGGTGGACGCCGGGTGTCGCCTCCGCATCGGTCGACGCTGGCGGCCTGTGGACCGCGCCGTCCTTGGCGGGGCACCCGTGCCGGTCGGCCGCCGGAGGATGTAGGAATTTCTCCGACAAGCCCCGCAGACAAACCGGGACTCAAGCCACCGAACTGCCCTGATAACCGCACCCAGTTCGCGCTTCTACAGTTCGTTGCACACCGTCACCGAAACCCACCGCGAACCAAGGAGCCACCGATGAACGCCGACCAGATCCTCGCCGAGATCCGCGAAGCCAACCTGTCGTACCTGATGCTGGCGCAGAGCCTGATCCGCGGCGACCGCGAGCAGGCGCTGTTCCGCCTCGGCGTGTCGGAGGACACCGCGACGATGATCGCCGCGCTGACCCCGGCGCAGATGATGAAGATCGCCTCGGGCAACACGCTGCTGTGCCGCTTCCGCATGGACGACGACCTGGTGTGGAGCCTGCTGACCAGCCACGGCAAGGGCGCGGCCAACGAGAGCGTCAGCCGCCTGCACGCGTCGATCCTGATGGCCGGGCGCCATCAAGAGGCGGCCTGAGGCGGCCCGAGGCTGCGCGCGCACCGCGACACCGACACACGCACACGCACAGGAGGGAGAACCCATGGCCCGCAACAAGAGCATCCTCACCGAGGCGCGCCAGATCGAGCGCGCGGTCACGCTGATCCACCTCGGCGCGCGGCTGCAGGTGCTCGAGTCCGAGACCGACCTCAGCTACGAGCGCCTGCTGCGCCTGTACAAGGAGGTCGCTGGCAAGAGCCCGAGCAAGGGCCAGCTGCCGTTCTCCACCGACTGGTTCATGACCTGGCAGCCGAACATCCACGCCAGCCTGTTCCTGAACATCCACGAGTACCTGAACAAGGCCGCGGCGCTCGACGAGATCGACGTCGTCATCAAGGCCTACCAGCTGTACCTCGAGCAGACGCAGTCGCAGGGCCTCGAGCCGCTGCTGTCGGTCACGCGCGCCTGGCGGCTGGTGAAGTTCGTCGACAACGGCATGCTGACGATGACCCGGTGCCGCAAATGCGGCGGGCACTTCGTGACGCACCCGCACGAGATCGCCAAGCACTACGTGTGCGGGCTGTGCAACCCGCCGGCGCGCGCCGGCAAGGGCCGCGCCAGCGGGGCGCTGCACCTGGGCCCGGCCGGCGAACGCACCGGCGCGGTGCACTGACGCGATCGCGGCGCGGCGTGGGGGGCGGGGGGCTCAAGCCCGCCGCGCGCGTGCCGATACCGGACACGAAGGGGTCGCCCCCCGGCTTTAATTGCCCGTCTCCCCCTGGCACAGCCCTCTGTGCTTTTCGCGGGGGGTCGCCATCGGCCCGCCGCTTTTTCGTCGGCGCCACCGCCTGCGCGCCGCGCGAGAAGCGCGGACATCGGGGCCTGATTCAAGTCGTTTCGGGCGGCGCCGATAACGGGCGCAAACCTCCGCAGCGCCACAAGCATGTTCGTCATCATCGGCTGGGTCGTCGCCCTGGCTGCCGTGTTCGGTGTCTTCATCGCGCACGGCGGCAACATCGGCGTCGTCATGGCGGCGCTGCCGTTCGAGATGGCGGCCATCGGCGGCGCCGCGCTCGGCGCGTTCATCGCCACCAACCCGCCGAAGGTGCTCAAGGCCACGGCGCGCGGGCTGGGGCTGTGCTTCAAGGGCAGCAAGTACACCAAGGCGCGTTACATGGAGCTGATGGCGCTGCTGTACGACATCCTGCAGAAGGCGCGCAAGGAAGGGCTGATGTCGATCGAGAACGACGTCGAGCAGCCCGAGAGCTCGCCGATCTTCCAGAAGTACCCCAACGTCGGCGGCGACCACCACGTGGTCGAGTTCGTCACCGACTACCTGCGCATGATGGTCTCGGGCAACCTCAACGCGCACGAGATCGAGTCGCTGATGGACAGCGAGATGGAGACCCACCACCACGAGTCGCACGCCGCGGTGGCCGCGCTGCAGCGGCTGGCCGGCGGCCTGCCGGCGTTCGGCATCGTCGCCGCGGTGCTCGGCGTGGTCAACACGATGGGCTCGGTCGGCCAGCCGCCGGCGGTGCTCGGCGCGATGATCGGCTCGGCGCTGGTGGGCACCTTCCTCGGCATCCTGCTGGCCTACGCCTTCGCCGAGCCGCTGGCCGGGCTGCTCGAGCAGAAGCTCGACGAGCAGTCCAAGGAGCTGCACTGCATCAAGACCACGCTGCTGGCCAGCATGCAGGGCTACGCGCCGCAGGTGGCGGTCGAGTTCGGGCGCAAGGTGCTGTACTCGACCGAGCGGCCGAGCTTCGTCGAACTGGAAAGCCACGTGAAGGGGAAGAAGTGAGGCCCCCCCCCGAAGCGGCTTCGGCGCCTCCCCCCCAGGGGGGCGCCGCCGGCGGACCGGCGAAGCCGGATCCGCGGCGGCCGCTTGAACGTGCCGCTCGCGCCTTCGGCGCTTGCGGCCACTCCACCGATACGCAGGGGTGAGCCGTGGCGGGGGATGCCAAGAAGCTGCAGCCGATCATCATCAAGCGCGTGCGCAAGGGCGGGCACGGCCACCATGGCGGCGCGTGGAAGATCGCCTACGCCGACTTCGTCACCGCGATGATGGCGTTCTTCCTGCTGATGTGGCTGCTGGGCAGCACCACCGAGGGCGACCGCAAGGGCATCGCCGACTACTTCAGCTCGCCGCTGAAGATCGCGCTGCTGTCGTCGGGCTCCGGGTCGGGCGACGCGTCGCACGTGATCAAGGGCGGCGGCCAGGACCTGACGCGCACCACCGGCCAGGTCAAGCGCGGCGAGATCGCCGCGCCGCGCGCCACCGTCAACCTGCAGGCGCTGAAGGAGGAGCAGCAGCGCGCCGAGCGCGCGCGGCTCGAGGAGCTGAAGCACAAGGTCGAGCGCCAGATCGCCGCGCACCCGCGCCTCGAGGCGCTGGCCGCGCAGATTCGCCTGGACATGACGCGCGACGGGCTGCGCATCCAGATCGTCGACGAGCACAACCGCCCGATGTTCGCCAGCGGCAGCGCGGTGGTGCAGCCGTACATGCGCGAGCTGCTGCGCGAGATCGGCACCGCGCTGGCCGAGGTGCCGAACCACCTCACGCTCGAGGGCCACACCGATGCCGCGCCGTTCGCCGGCGGCGAGCGCGGCTACAGCAACTGGGAGCTGTCGGCCGACCGCGCCAACGCGTCGCGCCGCGAGCTGGTCGCCGGCGGCCTGCCCGACGACCGCGTGCTGCGCGTCCAGGGGCTGGCCGCGAGCACGCCCTTCGTCGAAGCCGACCGCTTCCACGCGCAGAACCGGCGCATCAGCATCATCGTGATGAACCGCGACGCCGAGGACCGCTTCTTCCGCACCGCGCCCGAGGTGGCCGAGGCCCTCGGCGCGGCGCCCGCTTCGCCACCGCTTGCCGCATCCCGCTGAGGCCCTGCCCCGAGAGAACCCCCATGAGCAACCCGACCGACCTGAAGTTCCTGATCGTCGACGACTTCTCCACGATGCGGCGCATCATCCGCGGCCTGCTCAAGGAGATGGGCTGCCACCACGCCGACGAGGCCGAGGACGGCGCGATCGCGCTGAACATGCTGCGCGCGCAGAAGTTCGACTTCGTCGTCAGCGACATCAACATGCCGAACATGAACGGCTTCGAGCTGCTCAAGGCGATCAAGGCCGACGACGAACTGAAGCACCTGCCGGTGCTGATGGTCACCGCCGAGGCGCGCAAGGAGGACATCGTGCTCGCCGCGCAGAGCGGCGCGGCCGGCTACATCGTCAAGCCCTTCACCAAGGCCACGCTCGAGGAGAAGGTGCACAAGATCATGCAGAAGCTGGCGGCCACCGCCTGAACGACGGAGACGCGACGATGAAGATGGACGACCTCTCCGTGCTCGCACCGCAGATGGCCGCGCAGGCCTCGCCCGAGATCTTCCAGCAGCTCGGCGCGATCACGCGCCAGCTGCACGACACGCTGCAGCAGCTCGGCGTGATGCCCAAGCTGCAGCAGGCCGCCGACGGCCTGCCCGACGCGCGCAGCCGGCTGAACTACATCGCCAACAAGACCGCCGACGCGGCCAACAAGGTGCTCAACTCGGTCGACCAGGCCAAGGCCGAGCACGGCCACATCAGCGAGCAGACGCGGCGCATCGCGCAGGCCATCACCGCCGATCCGGTGCGCGCGGTGGCCTCGGGCGCGGTGCTGAACTTCGTCGGCGACGTCGAGGCGGCCACTGCGCGCATCGACCGGCACCTGACCGACATCATGCTGGCGCAGGACTTCCACGACCTCACCGGCCAGGTGGTCGCCAAGGTCGTCGCGCTGGCCACCGACCTCGAGGACAGCCTGATCAAGCTGCTGGTGCAGGCGGCGCCGCCCGAGCAGGCGCAGAAGGTCGAGGCCGCGGTGCTCAGCGGCCCCGTCGTCGACCCCGAGGGCCGCACCGACGTCGTGAAGAACCAGAGCGAGGTCGACGACCTGCTGGCCAGCCTGGGGTTCTGAACGCTCTGCCGCCGCGGGCCGCCCGCCGACTGTGCTGTCCGCCGCCGTTGATGCGCGATCGGGCCGCCGGGGCGCCCTGTTGCGCTCATGTCCCCCGGCGCCCGCCTTCGGCAGGTGCCTCCTCCTTGACTTCGCTCCACAGGGCCCCCCGGCGACCCGATCGTTGAGCCGTGGCGCACTGGGTCGCTCGCAGGCCACGACGGTGGACCACCAAGGTCGGTGGGTGGCTGCCGCAGCGAAGTGAAGGAGGAGGCGTCGACCGCAGGTCGGCGCCGGGGGACATGAGCGGAGGCAGCCACCCGCCGGCCTTGGCACGCGACTGTCGCAGTACGCGCTCCAACCATGCCATGACCGCACCCACCGAGCCCGGTCCGCTCGGCCGAGCGGGCGGCGCCGGAGGCGCCCTGCGCCTCAGCCCGTGTTGCGCAGCGCCGCTGCGATGCCGTTGATCGAGATGTGGATGCCGCGCTGCAGCCGGTCGGTGGCCGCCTCGGCGTCGCTGCGCCGGCGGAAGCGCCGCATCAGCTCGACCTGCAGGTGGTTCAGCGGGTCGATGTACGGGCGGCGGTGGTCGAGCGAGCGCGCCAGCGCCGGGTTGCCGGCCAGCCGTTCGCGCTCGCCGGTGATCAGCGCCAGCGCCTCGTGCGCGCGCAGCCACTCGGCCTCGATCGCCGCGAAGATGCGCCGGCCCAGCCGCCGGTCGTCGACCAGTTCGACGTAGCGCCGCGCGATGCGCAGGTCGGTCTTGGCCAGCACCATGTCCAGGTTCGACAGCAGCGCGCGGAAGAACGGCCAGCGTCGGTGCATGCGCTGCAGCAGCGCCAGGCGAATGCGCCGGCGCGCCGCGTCGGTGCCGAGGAACGCCTCGACCGCGGCGCCGAATCCGCACCAGCCCGGCAGCGCGACGCGGCACTGGCCCCAGCTGAAGCTCCACGGGATCGCGCGCAGGTCGGCGATCGAGGGCGACACCCGGCCGTCCTTCGGGCGCGACGCCGGGCGCGAGCCGAGGTTCAGTTCGGCGATCTCGCGGATCGGCGTGGCCGCGAAGAAATAGTCGGCGAAGCCGGGCGTGTCGTACACCAGCGCGCGGTAGGCCCGGTGGCTGGCCTCGCTGAGCTCGGCGGCCGCGTCGAGGAAGGCCTTCGGCGCGCTCTTCGTCGGGTGCAACAGCGTCGCCTCGAGCGTCGCGGCGACCAGCGTCTCGAGGTTGCGGCGGCCGATCTCGGGGTTCGCGTACTTGCTGTTGATCACCTCGCCCTGCTCGGTAAGGCGGATCTGCGCGTCGACCGTGCCCGGCGGCTGTGCCAGGATCGCCTCGTAGCTGGGGCCGCCGCCGCGCCCGACGGTGCCGCCGCGGCCGTGGAACAGGCGCAGCCGCACGCCGCGCAGCTCGCCGTCGGCGGCGAACAGCGCCGCCAGCGCGACCTCGGCGCGGTACAGCTCCCAGTTGCTCGTGAAGAAGCCGCCGTCCTTGTTGCTGTCGCTGTAGCCGAGCATCACCTCCTGCTCGCCGCCGCTGCGCTCGACCATCGCGCGCACGCCCGGCAGCGCGAAGAAGGCGCGCATGATCGGCTCGGCGCGGCGCAGGTCGCCGATGGTCTCGAACAGCGGCACGACGATCAGGTCGCTGACGGCGGCGTCGTTCAGCGTGCCGCGCACCAGCCCGGTCTCCTTGAGCAGCAGCAGTTCGAGCAGGTCGCTGACGTCCTCGGTGTGGCTGATGATGCAGTGGCGCAGCGCCGCGGGGCCGTGGCGCCGGCGCGCCTCGAGCGCGGCGTCGAACACCGCCAGCTCACGCTGCGCGAGCGACGAGTAGGCATGGCCGACGACGCGCACCGGCCGCGCGTCGTCGAGCAGCGCGAGCAGCCGCGCGCGCTTGCCGGCCTCGTCGAGCGCCGCGTAGTCGGCTTCGAGCCGCGCGGCGGCGAGCAACTCGGCGACGACCGCCTCGTGGCGGTCCGAGCTCTGGCGCAGGTCCAGCGTCGCGAGGTGGAAGCCGAACACCTGCACCGCGCGCCGCAGCGGCGCCAGCCGCGGCGCCACCAGCGCCGCCGCCTGGTGGCGGCGCAGCGACGTCTCGATGACACGCAGGTCGGCGAGGAACTCGTCGGCGGTGGCGTAAGGGTCCTGCGGCGCCACCGCGTGGCGCAGCGCCTCGGTGCCGGTCAGCGCGTGCAGCGTCGCCGCCAGCCGCGCGTAGATGCCGGTCAGCGCGCGGCGGTACGGCTCGTCGGCGCGGTGCGGGTTGCGGTCGGGGCTGCGTTCGGCCAGCGCGGCCATCTCGGGCGTCACCGGCGCGAGCAGCTGCGACAGCGACAGCTCGGCGCCGAGCTCGTGCACCTCGGTCAGATAGAAGCGCAGCGCCACCTCGGCCTGGCGCGCGAGCGCGGTGCGCAGCGTGCCGGCGTCGACGTGGGGGTTGCCGTCGCGGTCGCCGCCGATCCAGTGCCCCATGCGCAGGAAGCTGGCCACCGGGTGGCCGGGCAGCGCGCGCTCGAGCTCGGCGTACAGGCGCGGGATCTGGCGCAGGAAGGTCGCCGGGTAGTAGCTCAGCGCGTTCTCGATCTCGTCGTCCACCGTCAGCCTGGCGTGGCGCAGCATGCGGGTGAGCCACAGCTGGGTCACGCGCGCGCGCAGCAGCGCCTCGTTGTCGGCGCGTTCGGCATCGGTGGCCAGCGCGTCGCGGCGTGCGACGAGTTCGGCGACATCGCGCTCGGCGTCGAGGATGCTCTTGCGCTGCACCTCGGTGGGATGCGCGGTGAGCACCGGCGAGACGTGCGCGCGTTCGAGCACGCGCGCGACGTCGGCGGCGCGCACGCCGGCGCGCGCCAGGCGCTCGAAGCACGCCGCGAGCGAGCCGGCCTGCAGGTCGCCGCGCGCGGCGCGCAACGTGCGCCGGCGCACATGGTGGCGGTCCTCGGCGATGTTGGCCAGGTGGCTGAAGTAGCTGAACGCGCGCACCACGCTGACCGCCTGTTCGACCGACAGGTTCTTCAGCAGCCGGTCGAGCGCCCTGCCGGCGGCGGCGTCGCGCTTGAGCCGGTACGCCACCGACAGCTGGCGGATGCGCTCGACGAGCGCGAAGGCCTCGGCGCCTTCCTGCTCGCGGATGACGTCGCCGAGGATGCGCCCGAGCAGGCGGATGTCGTCCATCAGCGGGCGGTTCTTCGCCGCGGCGTCGTCGCGGCGGCGGGAAGCGGTGGGGCGCGGCATGGCGGGGGCGGGGGTCGGACGGCCGATGCTACCGGGCGCGGCGCCGCGCCGCTGCGCGGCGGCCGCGCGCGGCCCGACCATAATCCGCCGCATGAGCCAGACCCCCGTGATCATCGCCACGCGCGAGAGCCGCCTCGCGCTGTGGCAGGCCGAGCACGTGCGCGCGCTGCTGCGCGAGCGCCTCGGCGTCGGCGTCGAGCTGCTGGGCATGACCACGCGCGGCGACCAGATCCTCGACCGCACGCTGTCGAAGGTGGGCGGCAAGGGACTGTTCGTCAAGGAGCTCGAGACCGCGCTCGAGGACGGCCGCGCGCACCTGGCGGTGCACTCGCTGAAGGACGTGCCGATGGCGCTGCCCGAGGGCTTCGTGCTCGCTGCGGTGCTCGAGCGCGAGGACCCGCGCGACGCCTTCGTCAGCGCCCGCTTCGAGTCGCTCGATGCGCTGCCCGCCGGTGCGGTGGTCGGCACGTCGAGCCTGCGCCGCGAGGTGCAGCTGCGCGTGCTGCGCCCCGACCTGCGCATCGAGCCGCTGCGTGGCAACCTCGACACGCGGCTGCGCAAGCTCGACGAAGGCGGCTACGACGCGATCGTGCTCGCTGCGGCCGGGCTCGTGCGCCTCGGCCTCGCGTCGCGCATCCGTGCGCGCTTCGGGCCCGAGCGGATGCTGCCCGCGGCCGGGCAGGGTGCGCTGGGCATCGAGCTGCGCGAGGACGCGCTGGCGCTGCGCGAGCGCGTCGCGACGCTCACGCACGCGCCGACCTGGCTGGCCACGCACGCCGAGCGTGCGGTATCGCGCACGCTCGGCGGCAGTTGCAGCGTGCCGCTGGCGGCGCACGCGCGCTTCGACGGCGCGCTGCTGCGCCTGGACGCGCTGCTCGGCGACGCCCACCGCGCCGGCCGTGCGCTGCTGCGCGTGCAGGTCGAGTCGCCGGTGGCCGACACCGCGCAGGCCGAGGCGCTGGGCGAGCAGGCGGCCCACGCGCTGCTGGTGCAAGGCGCGGGCGACTACCTCGCCGCGGCCGACTGACGCCGTGCCGACGACGCGCGTGGTCGTCACGCGGCCGCAGCCGCAGGCCGACGAGTGGGCGCAGCGCCTGCGCGCCGCGGGCTTCGATGCCGTCGCGCTGCCGCTGCTGGGCATCGAGGCCGCCGACGACCCGGCACCGGTCGACGCGGCGTGGCGCGCGCTGGCCGGCGCCGATGCGCCGGCGATGCTGGTGTTCGTCAGCCCGAACGCGGTCGAGCGGTTCTTCGCGCGGTGCCCCGCGGGCGCCACCTGGCCGGCGCGCGTCACGGCGGCGGCGCCCGGGCCCGGCACGGCGCAGGTGCTGCTCGCGCGCGGCGTGCCGCCGGCGTGCCTCGTGCAGCCGGCGGCCGACGCGCCGCAGTTCGACTCCGAGGCGCTGTGGGCGCGGCTGCGCGAGCGCGACTGGCGCGGCGCGCACGTGCTGATCGTGCGCGGCGACGGCGGGCGCGACTGGCTGTGCGAGACGCTGCGCGCCGCCGGCGCCGACGTGGACTTCGTGCAGGCCTACCAGCGCGGCGCGCCGCAGCCCACGGTCGCCGAGCGCGCGCTGCTCGCGCAGGCGCTGGCCGCCCCGGGCGGGCACCTGTGGCTGTTCAGCAGTTCCGAGGCGGTGGGCCGCCTGCGCGCGCTCGCGCCGCACGCGGCGTGGCGTGGCGCGACGGCGCTGTGCTCGCACCCGCGCATCGCCGAGGCGGCACGCGCGCTCGGCGTGGGCCGCGTGCACGAGGTGCGGCCGGCCTTCGACGCGGTCGTGGGCGTGCTTCGCGAGGTGGCGCGCGGTTGAGCCGCGCCGCGCGCGCGTTGGCGACAATCGCGCGATGGACCCGACCCGACAGGCGATCACCCCCGAGCTGCGGCGCTGGATCGTCGAGCAGGCGCGCGCCGGACAGCCGCCCGACGGCGTGCTCGCGGCGATGCGTGCCAGCGGCTGGCACGAGGACGTCGCGATCGCGGCGATCGAGCAGGCGCTGCAGGACTTTCTGCAGGAGCAGGGCATCGCCGCACCGGTGCCGGTGCCCGCGCCCGAACTGGAAGGCTCGCCGTCGGTGGTGCGCGCCGGCGACCGCGACGTGCAGGTGCTGCTGCAGATGGCGCTGCCGCGCGTGGTGGTGTTCGGCGCGCTGCTGAGCGCGGCCGAGTGCGAGCAGCTGATCGAGCTGGCGCGCCCGCGGCTGGCGCGCTCGCAGACGGTGCAGCAGGCCACCGGCGGCAGCGAGGTCAACGCCGCGCGCACCAGCCGCGGCATGTTCTTCCAGCGCGGCGAGAACGAGGTCGTCGCGCGCATCGAGCGGCGCATCGCCGCGCTGCTGCACTGGCCGCTGGACCACGGCGAGGGGCTGCAGGTGCTGCACTACGGCCCCGGCGCCGAATACCAGCCGCACCACGACTACTTCGACCCGGCGCAGCCGGGAACGCCGACCATCCTCAGGCGTGGTGGCCAGCGCGTGGGCACCGTGGTGATGTACCTGAACACGCCGGCCCGCGGCGGCGGCACGACCTTTCCCGACGTCGGGCTCGAGGTCGGCGCGGTGCGCGGCAATGCGGTGTTCTTCAGCTACGGCCGCGCGCACCCGGTGACGAAGACGCTGCACGGCGGCGCGCCGGTGGTCGAGGGCGAGAAGTGGGTCGCGACGAAGTGGCTGCGCGAGGGCGTGTTCACCTGACGGCGCGCCGACACGTTCAGGTCGACGTCGCGACCGCGCGCGCGCCGACCGCCGCCAGCCACGACAGCGCCAGCGCGGTGGCCACCGGCCACGCGTAGCGCCAGCCGCCGGCGGCCCAGGCGACGACGCTGCGCACCGCGGTGTTGGTGCCGATCGCCGCGAGGATCGCCAGCGTGGCGGTGTCGACGCCGAGCCGGCCGTCGCGCACCAGCGCGCCGAGCGCGACGATGCCCGACTGTGCGTCGGCCAGCCCCGACAGCGCGCTGCCGGCCAGCGCACCGGCGTCGCCGAAACGCGACTGCGCCGCGCTGACGAGCATCGTCACCGCGGTCAGCAGCAGCGCGACGACGGCGGCTTCGCGCACGCGCAATGGCCCGTCGGTGCCTGCGCGCGGCGCCGGCGCACCGGGGTCGGCCGAGCCGCGGCGCGCCAGCAGCGCGGCGGTCGCGGCGGCGGCGAGCGCACCGGCGGTCGCGACGGGCCAGAAGGACGCGGCGGCGACCGGCGCCACCGCAGCGAGCATCAGCGCCGCCTGCACCCAGGTCGCGGCGCTCGACATCACCGCGCCGCCCTGCGCGAGCGCGGTGACCGCCGGCGCGCGCCGCGCCTGCGCGCCCATCGACGCGACGGTCGCGGTGCTGGAGACGAAGCCCGACGCGAAGCCCGACAGCAGCAGCCCGCGCCGCGCGCCGAGCAGGCGCAGCGCGACGTGGCCGGCCGCCTGCAGCAGCAGGATCAGCAGCATCAGCGCCGCCAGCGTGTGGGCGCGCAGACCGGCCAGCCAGGGCAGAGGCTCGCGCGGCAGCAGCGGCAGCACGACCAGCGCCAGCGCCGCGAGCAGCAGCAGGTCGTGCAGCTCGGCTTCGCTGAGCAGCCGCGTGGCGAAGCGGTGCAGGCGGCTGCGCGCGGCCAGCAGCACCGCCAGCGCCACCGACGCGCCGGCGGCCAGCGCCGGCTGCGGCAGCGCCAGCACGCCGATCGCATAGGTCACCACCAGCGCCAACTCGGTGGTCATGCCCGGGTCGTTCGAGTGCGAGCGCGCGTAGGCGATGGCCACCAGCACGACCACCGCGAGCGCGCCGATGGCCACCAGCCATCCCGGCCGGCCGCCGTCGGCCACGTGCGCCAGCGCGCCGCCCAGCGCGGCGACGGCGAAGGTGCGGATGCCCGCGGCGTGGCGCTGCGCGCCGCGGCCCTTGCGCCGCTCGCGCTCGATTCCGACGAGCAGGCCGGCGCCCAGCGCCACCGCCAGCCCGAGCGCGACCTCGGTCGCGGACGCCGCGGCGTTCACACCTCGAAGCGCCCGCCGTGCGGCGGCACGCGCACGCGCCAGCGCAGCTCGTCCTGGATGCGCAGGCGCAGCGCGTCGGCCGCGGCGGCCTCGCCGTGCACGACGAAGGTCTGGCGCGGCGGCGCGTCGAAGCCGCGCAGCCAGTGCATCACGCCGTCGGCGTCGGCGTGGCCGGAGAACACCTCGAGCTGGCTGACCTGCGCGCGCGCCGGCACGTACTCGCCGTGGATCTTCACCGACGGCGCGCCGGCCACGAGGTGCGCGCCGCGGGTGCCGCCGACCTGAAAGCCGGCGAACACCACGTGGTGGCGCGGGTCGGGCAGCAGCGTCTTGAGGTGGTGCAGCACGCGCCCGCCGGTGGCCATGCCGCTGGCCGAGATGATGACCGCCGGGTAGTGGCGCTGCGCCAGCTTGGCCGACTGCGCCGCGCGCGCGACCAGCGTGACCCCGTCGGTCAGCGTGGCGATCTCGCGCGCCGCCACGCGCAGCAGCCGGCGGTGGCGCTGGTACAGCTCGGTGGCCTCGATGGCCATCGGGCTGTCGAGGTAGATCGGCAGCCGGCGGGGAATCTGGCCCGTCGCCTTGAGACGCTGCAGCACGAGCAGCAGCGCCTGCGCGCGGCCGACGGCGAACGACGGCAGCAGCACCGAGCCGCCACGCGCGACCGTGTCGCGCACGATCGCGCCGAGCCGCTGCATCGCATCGTCGCGCGGGTGCAGCCGGTCGCCGTAGGTCGACTCGACGAGCAGCACGTCGGCGCGAGCCACGCGATGCGGCGCCGGCATCAGCAGGTCGTCGTCGCGGCCGAGGTCGCCCGAGTAGACCAGCGTGTCGTGGCCGGCGCGCAGCGTCACCGCGCACGCGCCCAGCAGGTGACCCACCGGCGTCAGCGACACGTGCACCCGGCCCAGCGCCAGTTCGCGCCCGGGCGACAGCGGCACGATCTTCGCGATCGCACGCTTCGCGTCGGCGGTGGTGTACAGCGGCAGCGCCTTGTCGTGCCGCGTGTACGCGTAGCGGTTGGCGCGGCGTGCGTCCTCCTCCTGCAGGCGTGCGCTGTCGAGCAGCATGACCTCGGCGAGGTCGCGCGTGGCCGGCGTCGCGTAGATGGGCCCGCGAAAGCCCGAACGCACCAGCCGCGGCAGCCAGCCCGAGTGGTCGAGGTGCGCGTGGCTGAGCACCACCGCGTCGGCGCCGAGCAGGGCGGGCGCCGGTGGCAGCCAGTTGCGCTCGCGCAGCACCTTGTAGCCCTGGAACATGCCGCAGTCGAGCAGCACGCGCGTGCCGGCCATCTCGACGAGGTGGCGCGAGCCGGTGACGGTGTCGGCGGCGCCGTGGAAGTGGATGTGCATCGTGGTCTCGGCGCAGTGCGGTGCCCGGGCCCGTGGGCGAGCACGCACCGGCGGGTGCGGCCCGGTCGTCGGGGCGGGGTGAGCACAGGCGCGCAGTCTATGCGCACG